>JAMDEF010000102.1 GCA_023488305.1 Gammaproteobacteria bacterium
GGCGCCGCTTAATTCCAGCGTTTTGTAGCATTTGGTGATGTCGGTTACGCCAGCATCAGAATTTGTTGTCGCACCAGCCGGATAGAGTTTGACGGCTTTAATAAAATCGGCCTGCTTAGCCGCAACAATATCTTCTGCTTTAGTATTGTCCGTCAGATATAACGTCATTAATGGTTCAAAATCAGAGTCTGCCGGTCGAGCATCCAGGATGCGTTGTCGATAGGCTGTTGCCTGTTCAACATTGGTCACGGGCGGACGCAAATTTGGCATCACAATGGCGCGTTTAAAGCATCTTGCGGTATCTGTAACAGTACGTTGCAATGCCTCATCGTCGCGCAAGTGAAGATGCCAGTCGTCGGGCCGTGTAATAGTGATGGTATTTAATGATTGTTTTGTCATACGGCAAATTATGCCATAGCTGTTAAGTTTTGCTGTTGAAAAGTTATGATTGATTCGTCATAGCGGCAGTATCAGAACGCGGTTTTTCTTGACCTTGACAGGCATTCACAGTAACTTTACCCGTTTGATATTTTGAAGCAGATCGCGTTAGCGATACGAGAGAGGAAGACGTGGAATTAAGCGGCGCCGAGATTCTGGTCCATTGTCTAAAAGACGAAGGGGTTGAGTATTTGTTTGGCTATCCGGGTGGTGCAGTGCTGCATATTTATGATGCGCTGTATAACCAGGAAGCGGTCAAGCATATTCTCGTGCGCCACGAACAAGCAGCTACGCATGCAGCTGACGGTTACGCACGCGCTACCGGTAAACCAGGTGTGGTACTGGTAACTTCTGGCCCAGGTGCGACCAATGCTGTTACCGGTATTGCCACAGCCTATATGGATTCCATTCCTATGGTGGTTATCACCGGTCAGGTGGCCACCGCCAATATTGGTAGCGATGCTTTCCAAGAAGTCGATTCAGTCGGTATTACTCGCCCTTGCGTTAAACATAACTTTTTAGTTAAAGATATTAACGATCTGGCTGAGACCATTAAAAAAGCTTTTTATGTTGCAACTACTGGTCGTCCTGGCCCAGTTGTAGTTGACGTGCCGAAAGATATTACTGATCCGAATATCAAGATCCCGTATGTCTATCCGGAAAGCGTTCATTTGCGATCTTATCAGCCGGTTACTAAAGGCCATCCTGGTCAGATTAAGCGTGCCGTTGAACTATTGTTGACCGCTAAAAAACCGATGGTTTATACAGGCGGTGGGGTAGTGCTTGGTAATGCTGCTGAACAGTTAAGAACCTTTGTGAGCACCCTGGGTTATCCTGTTACATCAACTCTTATGGGCTTGGGTTCTATTCCCTGGGATGACAAACAGTTTCTCGGCATGCTCGGTATGCATGGAACTTACGAAGCCAATATGGCAATGCATGATTGCGATGTGTTGATTGCGATTGGTGCGCGTTTTGATGATCGGGTAACCGGCAAAATTGCCGAATTCTGTCCTCATGCCAAGATCATTCATATCGATATTGATCCTTCATCCATATCCAAGACAATCTCGGTTGATGTGCCGATAGTTGGTAATGTTGCGGATGTGTTGGCGGATATGAATCATTTGCTGGGGCTCAGCAAAACTCAACCTGACCAGGCAGCATTAGCTGAATGGTGGGGTATTATTAACGGCTGGCGCGCTAAAAAATGCATGTCATATGATCGTAATAGCGACCAAATCAAGCCCCAAGCCGTGGTTGAGATGATTCATGAGATCACTAAAGGCAATGCATATGTAACGTCGGATGTTGGTCAGCATCAGATGTGGGCTGCCCAATACTACGGTTTCAGCAAACCTAATCGCTGGATTAATTCAGGTGGTTTGGGAACGATGGGTTTTGGCTTGCCTGCAGCAATGGGCGTTCAGTTGGCGTTTCCTGAAGAAACGGTTATTTGTATTACTGGTGAAGGCAGTATTCAGATGTGTATTCAGGAACTATCCACCTGTCTGCAATATGGATTACCGGTAAAAATCGTTGCGTTGAATAATCGATACCTTGGCATGGTTCGTCAATGGCAGGAATTTTTCTATCAGAATCGTTATTCGCATTCTTATATGGAATCATTGCCTGACTTTGTCAAACTGGCTGAAAGTTATGGTCATGTTGGTATTCGTATCGAACGAGTTGAAGACTTACGGCCTAAATTGGAAGAAGCCTTTGCATTGAAAGATCGCCTGGTATTTTTGGATATCGTCACCGATCAAACGGAAAACGTTTACCCAATGATTGCGCAGGGCAAAGCGCACAATGAAATGCATATGTCACCATATTGCGATTTACCACAAGATCCAGAGCGGGAGCTGTCATAATGCGCCATATCATCTCGATTTTGATTGAAAATGAAGCCGGTGCGTTATCGCGTGTTGCAGGCTTATTCTCGGCACGTGGTTATAACATTGAATCATTAACAGTGGCACCTACTGAAGATGCATCGTTATCACGTATGACGATTGTCACCACAGGTACCGACCGTATTATCGAACAGATCACTAAGCAGCTGAACAAGTTGATTGATGTGGTGAAATTGATGGAGTTATCGGACGGCCCGCATATTGAACGCGAAATGATGTTGATCAAAGTCAAAGCGGCCACTATGGATCAACGTGATGACGTTAAACGTTTATCAGATATTTTCCGTGGCCGGATTATTGATGTCACCGCATCCACATACACGATTGAACTGACCGGTGCAGGTAGCAAATTGGATTCGTTTATTGAAGCGTTATCCGAGCACAAAATTCTTGAAACCGTTCGCAGTGGCGTTTCTGGCATTGCCCGCGGCGAAAAATGCCTGCAATTGAATTGATTTAAAAACGAAGGAATTGATAATGAGTTTGAATATCTATTACGACAAAGATTGTGATCTGTCACTGATCCGTGGCATGAAAGTCACCATCATTGGTTACGGTTCACAAGGTCATGCACATGCATGTAACTTGAAAGATTCTGGCGTAGATGTGACTGTTGCACTGCGCGCTGGTTCATCATCTATCGCCAAAGCAGAAGGCGCTGGTCTGAAAGTCGCTGATACCGCATCTGCTGTTAAACAGGCTGATTTGATCATGGTGTTAACACCTGATGAATTCCAGTCTTCTTTATACAAAGATGAAATCGAACCAAATCTGAAGCAAGGTGCTGTATTGGCTTTTGCGCATGGATTTGCGATTGTTTATAACCAAATCCTGCCACGTAAAGATTTGGACGTCATTATGATTGCGCCTAAAGCGCCAGGTCATACGGTTCGTAGCGAATTCACCCGTGGTGGTGGTATTCCTGATTTGATCGCCATTGAACAAGATGCTTCAGGTAAAGCAAAAGCCATTGCGTTATCTTATGCGTCTGCTATCGGTGGCGGCCGTACCGGCATCATCGAAACAACTTTCCGTGACGAAACAGAAACAGATTTGTTTGGTGAACAAGCCGTATTGTGCGGTGGTGCTGTTGAACTGGTTAAAGCCGGTTTTGAAACCTTAGTTGAAGCTGGTTATGCGCCTGAAATGGCTTATTTCGAGTGCTTGCATGAGCTGAAACTGATTGTTGATTTGATGTATGAAGGCGGCATTGCCAACATGAATTATTCAATTTCTAACAATGCTGAATACGGTGAATACGTCACTGGCCCTAAAGTTATCAATGATGAAAGTCGTTGGGCCATGCGCGAAGCATTGAAAAATATTCAGGAAGGTAAATATGCTAAACAGTTTATTATGGAAGGCCAAACAGGCTATCCAGAAATGACTGCCATGCGTCGTTTGAATGCTGAACATCCAATTGAACAAACGGGTGCTAAGCTGCGTGAGATGATGCCTTGGATTCAAAAAATCGTTGATAAAACTAAAAACTAACCAACGTTTTTAATTGTCCTGAAATAAGGGCAGGTTGCTTAGCAATCTGCCCTTATTTTGTTTATGAAGGTACGGATGTCATAATGGAATCACTTCT
>JAMDEF010000142.1 GCA_023488305.1 Gammaproteobacteria bacterium
GCGCCTGCAGAGTTTCAATGACTTTAACGGTACCATCAGTGGCCGGACCTTCTTCATCGCTGGTCAGTAAAAAAGCAATACTACCGGCATGTTGAGGGTGTTCAACCACAAAGCGTTCACAAGCAGTCACCATAGCAGCAATACTGCCTTTCATATCAGCTGCGCCGCGACCAAACAAGATATCGCCATCAATTTTGGCAGCAAACGGCTGATGGGTCCATTTGTCTACCGGACCGGTAGGTACAACATCGGTATGACCAGCAAATACAAATAATGGACCATTGTGTCCTCGGCGGCACCACAGATTATCCACTTCACCAAAACGTAGATATTCAGCATTAAATCCACTGTTCGCTAAGCGCTCTGCCAACAGAACCTGGCAACCTTTATCGGCTGGGGTAACACTGTCACGCTGAATCAAATCAATAGTTAACTGAACAGTTTCAGAGAAATTATTTTGCATAGCGGGCCTGGAAATCAGATTCATTGAAACCTATCGATACGCCGGACTCATCTTCAATCACTGGGCGTTTGATAAGGGTGGGGTGGGCAAGTATTAATACGACAGCGGCTTGTTGATCAAGCTGGTCTTTGCGGGGATCATCTAACTGACGCCAAGTAGTGCCACGTTTGTTGAGTAGCTGTTCCCAACTGACTGAGTTTAACCATTGTTCAACAGTGGGCTGGTCGAGTCCATCTTTTCGAAAATCATGAAATTGGTAAGACACTTGATGTTCATCCAGCCAGTGCCGGGCTTTTTTGACGGTGTCACAATTCTTAATACCAAATAGTTTCATCGTTGCCGTCTCACCTGGAAGAACCCACCATGTGGGTTAAAAGACGTGAAATGATACAGTATATCAATGGTTTTTGCATTACTGACTACACCGTAAATTGGCACTGAAAAGACGGTAACGACACTGGCGTATCGTCACCGTCAACAGCATCTTTTATAGCTTAAATATCACGCAGTAATTCGTTGATACCGACTTTACCACGGGTTTTTTCATCTACCTGTTTGACGATAACGGCGCAATACAGACTGTAGCTGCCATCTTTGGAAGGCAGGTTACCGGACACCACAACTGAACCAGCAGGAATGCGACCGTAGCTGATTTCGCCTGTCATACGGTTAAAAATTTTGGTGCTTTGACCAATGTATACGCCCATTGAAATCACTGAGCCTTCTTCAACGATAACACCTTCAACCACTTCAGAGCGGGCACCGATAAAGCAGTTATCTTCGATAATAGTCGGGCCAGCTTGTAATGGTTCCAGCACGCCACCGATGCCTACGCCACCGGATAAATGTACGTTTTTACCGATTTGAGCACAGCTGCCAACAGTTGCCCAGGTATCGACCATAGTGCCGGAATCAACATAAGCACCGATATTGACGTAAGAAGGCATCAACACCACGCCTGGTGCGATATATGAGCCACGACGTGCCGCAGCAGGAGGAACAACCCGCACACCGGCCGTATTGAAATCCGCTTCGGTAAAGTTGGCAAATTTTGGCTCAACTTTGTCGAAGTATTGAGTTTCCCCGCCAGACATAGGGCGATTGTCATTCAAACGGAACGATAATAGAACCGCTTTTTTCAGCCATTGATTAACGACCCAATCACCATTTTGTTTTTCAGCAACACGGGCTTTACCACTGTCGAGCAGTGCCAATACTTCATTTACGGCATTACGTACTTCCGCATCGGCATTGGCTGGGGTGATTTCTGCACGGCGCTCAAATGCCGTTTCGATAATCTGCTGGATATCGCTCATCGGTTTCTCCAAATAATTTAAGATAGGGTTTCAATATAATCACGGATCCGCATAGCCGCTTCGACGCACTCATCTTGTGGTGCAACCAATGCCATACGAATCCGGTTAACGCCAGGATTACCTTGTTTAGTATCTCTGGCTAAAAAACGCCCCGGTAACACGGTGACGTTATATTGATCAAATAAGCCGCGAGCAAAATCAGTATCGGCAATCGGGGTTTCTGCCCACAGATAAAAACTCGCTTCGGGCTGAGTCACATTCAGAACCGGGGATAAAATTTCCAAAACGGCATCGAATTTCTCTCGATACAGCTGCCGGTTATGTGCAACATGAGCTTCATCAGACCATGCTGAGATTGAGGCAGACTGGGTAGAGGGCGGCATCGCACAGCCATGATAAGTACGGTAACGTAAAAAGGATTTCATAACATTGGCATCACCCGCCACAAACCCGCTACGTAAACCCGGTGCGTTAGAACGCTTGGATAAACTATGAAAAACTACACAGCGGCTTAAATCGGTATAGCCTGCAGCTACTGCTGCCTGTAACAACCCGACGGGTGGCAAAGCTTCATCAAAATAGATTTCCGAATAACATTCATCTGCCGCAATAATAAAATCATACTCATGGGCTAGCTGAATCAGCTTTGTCAGTGTTTCAGCATCTACGATAGCACCAGTCGGATTGCCTGGGCTGCACAGATATAACAACTGGCAACGAGACCAGACGCTGGGCGGGACTTCATCGAAGTCCGGTACCAAACCTGTTTCTTCGGTGCAATTCAGTAAATACGGTTCGGCGCCAGCCAGAAAGGCTGCACCTTCATAAATCTGATAAAACGGGTTGGGCATCACAATCAGTGGGTCTTTACGACGATCGATTATCGCCTGAGCAAAAGCAAACAACGCTTCGCGGGTACCGTTAACAGGCAGAATTTGTGAAACAGGATCAATATGTCCAGCAAGCTGAAATCGCTGATCCAACCAATTGGCAATGGTATGGCGTAATTCGATACTTCCAGCGGTCGTTGGATACACTGATAAGCCATGCAAATGACTGATGACCGCTTCGGTAATAAAACCCGGAGTAGGATGCTTTGGCTCACCTATGGATAACGAAATATGCGCCAAGGCTTTTGGAGGGGTGCAGCCTTGTTGCAATTCGGCAAGTTTCTCAAAGGGATAAGGATGTAATCGCGCCAGATCTGGATTCATTAAAACATATCGCCGGGTCAGAAAAATCCGCCCATTATAACGCTTCAATTGCTGCTCGTGTTATAAGCATCAGCATGAGCACAGTAAAACAAACCGAATCCAAACTCGCTATTCTCAGTCTGCTATTTGCCGCCTCAATGTGGGGCTTCATCTGGTATCCGATGCGTTTGTTCGAACAGGCAGGCATGTCGGTGATTTGGGTCACCTTGGTGATGTATCTTACGGCAGCAGTAGCCAGCTTACCGGTTTTCCTCAAGCAACGTTGTCATTGGAAACAGATCCCTGCCGATTTGCTCTGGCTGGCTTTGGCCGCCGGCATGACTAACCTGGCCTTTTTGGTTGCCTTGAATGAAGGGCAGGTGATGCGAGTGATGTTGTTATTTTATTTATCGCCACTGTGGTCAGTGATTCTTGGTCGATGGTGGTTGGGTGAAAAGTTGTCTTTGGCAGCCATCGCCATGTTTGTGCTAGCAATGGGGGGTACCATTTTAATGCTATGGCGACCTGAGATAGGTTTTCCCTGGCCACATGGTTTGGCTGATTGGTTAGCTTTGTTTGCCAGTATGTGTTTTGCGGTAAACAATGTCTTAAGCCGTAAACTTGCCAGTGTGCCGATGGCCTTAAAAACTACCATTGTGTTATGGGGCGTTGTTGCTGTATCGATCGTGGTTTTGTTACTGCAACAGGCTTCATTGCCAGTCGTAGACGTGACGGTTTGGTTGAGTGCTGTATTTATTGGTGGCGGTATCATCATCGCCATGACCGTTACGGTGTTATATGGTCTGGCCAGAATGCCAGTTTATTTAGCGGCTGTGATAATGTTATTTGAACTGATTGTAGCTGCGATTTCATCAGCATTATTAACTACTGAAATGATGACATTGCCGGAATGGCTGGGTGGGGTGTTAATTTTTGCTGCGGCGTTTGGTATTGCCCGCGTTGAAAAGCACAATCGCTAAACTTTTTATTATTGATCTTGCAGGAAAAATTTATGATTAAGTCAATTGCTCATGCCAGCTTTCTGGTGGAAGATTTATCCAAATCACTGAAGTTTTATTGTGATGTATTGCAGATCCCGTTAAATCCAAACCGTCCCAAGTTTGCCTATGACGGAGCCTGGCTGGATTTGGACAACAAACAACAATTGCATCTGATGGTATTACCCAATCCTGATTCGACGGATGGTCGTCCGGAACATGGAGGTCGGGATCGGCATGTTGCTTTGCTGGTGGAAAATCTTGATGCTTTGGCAGAACGGCTCGAACAAGCAGGAATTGAGTTCTCCCGCAGCAAGTCTGGTAGAGCGGCTTTTTTCTGTCGAGATCCTGACGGCAATGCGTTGGAGTTCGCTGAAGATTTCACTCCAGCTAACCAGTAATTCAGGTGCTTGAAAGCAACAATCAATAGCTTAGCGAGTTACTCACATTTTCTGTGGATAAGTCTGTGGTTAACAATGTTGAAAATCGCTAAGTTATTAATCTTTAATAAAGCTGTTCAAAATGGTTAAAATTTAACCATTTTAAAAAATACATAAATATCAGTTACTTAAGATTGAATCTTGTTGATTCAACGACTTAGCGATGCTTGTTGTAACAATACTGTAACAATAAAGAAGGAAGTGAATAACTTTTCCTATTCGGTTGACAAAATTTCAAATAGTGTGCCAAAAAACTTTCGATTATTGGGTGATGTTTAAATTTTCTTTTTCATTGATTGATTCAGTGAAATCGACATTTACTCACCCATGAGTTGTGATTTTTTTAGGTATCGATTCTGCCAAGTCAGTAACTTAAAAGTGACAATCAATAGCTTAGCGAGTTACTCACATTTTCTGTGGATAAGTCTGTGGTTAACATTGGTGAAAAACGCTAAGTCGTTAATCTGTAACGGGGCAGCTTAAAATGGTTAAATTTTAACCAAATATAAAAAACCATGAATATCAGTAATATACGTGTGCATTGTATGGGTTGAATAACATATGAATGCTAGCTGTAAGAATAATGAAACAATTTAATAAAAAGTGAATAACTTTAATAAACCATGGTAGAAAATCTACACACGTGCTAAAGCAGGGTAGAGTTGATCATCAAATGCGCTATCTTCATCACCGGTCGGCTCGCTGCGCAATTTTTCTAGTCCCTTAAAATCAAATAGTTGTTGATCTGCCAGCTGAGAAGGAGAAAGATTCTGAATACTGCGGAAGATGTTTTCAACACGGCCGGGGTGTTGTTTTTCCCAGCTTTGCAGCATTTCTTTAATTACCTGTCGTTGCAGGTTTTCCTGAGAACCACATAAATTACATGGAATGATTGGAAACCCTTTCGCTTCAGAATAACGGGTAATATCAGCTTCTTTGGCATAGCAAAGCGGTCGAATGACAATATTGGTTTTATCATCGCTTAAAAGTTTAGGCGGCATGGCTTTTATTTTGCTGCCATAAAACATATTCAAAAACAGCGTTTCGATAATGTCATCGCGATGGTGGCCTAAAGCGATCTTAGTGATGCCATTTTGGCGAGCATAACCATATAACGAACCACGCCGCAGCCTCGAACAGATGCCGCAGGTGGTTTTCCCTTCCGGCACCACTTCTTTGACGATGCTGTAAGTATCTTTTTCAATGATGTGAAACGGTACACCGATACTGCTGAGATACTCAGGTAGCACATGCTCTGGAAAGCCGGGTTGTTTTTGATCCAGATTGACGGCAATCAACTCAAAATTAATCGGTGCGTGATCGCGTAAATTCAACAGAATATCCAACATGGTATAGCTGTCCTTTCCGCCTGAAAGACATACCATGACCTTATCGCCATCCTGAATCATGTCGTAATCGGCAATCGCCTGGCCAACCTGTCGACGCAGGCGCTTGCTGAGTTTGTTGAATTCGTGTTGTTGTTTGAGTTGATTTTCAGACATTAGATTAAACCTGCAAAGGGTTGGACGGTGACCGATTGACCGGCAGCGATACCATCACAATCTTCATCCAATAAAATAAAACAGTTGGCATGGCTCATCGAATGCAAAATGCCAGAGCCTTGTTCACCGGTCATGCTAACTTCCAATTGATTGGTGGCATTACTACGCAATAATCCACGTTGAAATTCAAATCGACCGGGACGCTTACGGATGTCAGCAGCGGCGACAGCCTGTAACAGCAATGGAGGTTGCTCGAGCGCACCTGCCAGTTTATTTAAAGCTGGTTGTACAAACTGATAGAAAGTCACCATGACTGATACCGGATTACCGGGTAAACCAAAAAAGTGGGCGTCGGCTATTTTGCCATAGGCGAGTGGTCTGCCGGGTTTCATTGCTATTTTCCAGAAATCTACTTGGCCGAGTTCAGCTAACAGCTGTTTTACGTAATCCGCTTCACCTACCGAAACACCGCCAGAGGTAATAACGACATCGGCTTCAGCCGCCGCTTGCAACAATGCCTGACGCAAATCATCAGGGGTATCTTTGACCACGCCCATATCAATAACATCGGCATCCAGGCGTTTGAGCATGGCAAACAGCGTATAACGATTACTGTCGTATATATCACCTGGCGTTAAGCTCTCACCAAGAGATCGTAACTCATCACCGGTAGAAAAAAATGCGACACGAATCTTTCTACGAACCTTTATTTCAGCCAAGCCAAGCGACGCCAGCAGACCTAAATCTGCAGGAATTATCCGATGTCCTGCACGTAACACTACTGAGCCGACTTGAATGTCCTCACCCGCCAGCCGAACATTTTCACCGGGATGATGTTCACCATGGAATACGATTAAATCATCTTTTATTTCAGCCTGTTCCTGCATGATTACGGTGTCGCAGTGTTCCGGCATCATTGCACCGGTCATAATGCGCACGCATTCACCAGCATTAACGGCATTTTTAAAAGGCCGGCCTGCAAACGCGCTACCAATCAATTTTAGTGTGATGGCTTGATTGTTGAGATCCTCGCCACGAAGTGCATAACCATCCATAGCTGAATTCGCATGAGGCGGAACCGATAATGGAGAAATCACATCTTCATGTAAAACCTGTCCCAATGCATCACGCAGTGCGACTTTGCGCCAACAGTTTATCGCAGTAATTTTCTGCAAGATGCGCTGTTTGGCTTCATCCACCCGTAACGTGGTTGTGGGTTCAGGGGTGGCGCAACTTGGTTGAGGAGTGAATTCAGTCATGGTGGTATTGCCGGATAAAAGTATTAATAAACTGCAGAATGGCGTCTAAATCATTCAGATTCAACACGGGAATGTCGGGCTGATCAGACAAAACAGAATCAGTGGCAATACCAATAATATTAGGGTCGTTAGGATAAATCAGTGGTTTACCGATATTGGTACGGTGCAATTCTAATTTCGGAAAAGCTTCGTGTTTAAATCCTTCAACCAGAATCAAATCCAGTTTTTGCATATCCAAGCGCGCTAAACAATCTGCTAATTGGGGCTCTGTCTGTTCATTGTCGCTGCTCTGCACCAATGCCAATAGTCGTCTGGAAGCCACCAGCACCTGGCTGGCACCAGCTTCACGGATCCGATAACTGTCTTTACCCGGCTGATCAATATCAAATAAATGATGGGCATGTTTAACAACAGCGACGTTTAAACCGGATTCACGCAGCCTGGGAATTAATTGAGTAAGTAAAGTGGTTTTACCGGTACCGCTGTATGCGGCAATGCCTAACATCGGAACTGGCATGATATAAGCGCTGGTAAGAAGATCTTCGGGATGGTTAAGGTTCTTAAAGCTCTCCGGCTGATCAGAAAAATCCACTTCAATCATCGAGTGCTGAGCAAACCAGCGATCAATTTTTCGTTCGCCTGCTGCAAGATATTTATGTAAATCGTCTGCCAGTTCACAGTGTATTAATGCAAATACTGGTTGAATACGCTTACCATCAGTGGCGACAGCGATTTTTTTACCTGAAAGTAACAAGCATTCCAGCATACGCTGTCTTAATTTTTTACTAGGTGCTGGACTGTCGCAGGGTACCGTCAGAATATAATCGGTCTTGGCGGCGAGCATACCTGCCAGCATACCCGCTAGCGGCCCTTGAAAGCCGGATAGCGAATCGCGAATAACAGGATAGCCAAATTGTTGATAACGCTCTATATTACGATTGGCATTTATCAGCAACTGCTCAACCTGGGGTGCTATGTGATTAATAACATGAGCAACCACCAGCTGATCTGCAAACGCTATCAGGCCTTTGTCATGACCGCCCATACGACGGGCTTCGCCACCGGCGAGAATGACACCGGTCACGGTTGGATAAGAAAAATTAGTCATGCTTATTTGCAGTAAACGGCTTTTTGTTGAGTAGATACAATGCGTAAATTAACGATTTCTGTGCTCATTATACTGTGTATTCCACTTAACGCGTGGTCAGAGGATTTACAAATTCTGGTCATGGCTCTGTATCGCGATCATGCTGTGGTTGAAATTAACCGGAAACAGCATTTTTTAGCCGTCGGCCAACGAACGCCGGAAGGGGTAACATTAATCAGTGCGAACAGTAATCAGGCGGTCATGGATATTGCCGGTCAACGCAGCATATTCGAATTAAATAATCGGGTGGGGGGCGTTTATTCGGCCCCCGTTGAAATGCCGGTGGTCAGTATTTGGCCAACCAATGGAATGTATCTGGCTAGTGGCTCGGTCAACGGTTATACCATCGACTTTATGGTGGATACTGGCGCAACAGTAATTGCGATAAATGGTGAAACTGCCAAACGCTTAGGCGTGGACTATTTAGGTGCCAACCAGATTGGCGTTAGAACGGCTTCTGGTGTAGAACTCGCATACAGTATTCAATTGCAAACCGTGCAGCTTGGCGATATCTCACTGGATAATGTCGATGCTGTGGTGATTGATGGGCCGGAACCGCAACGCGCTTTGTTGGGCATGAGCTTTCTCAATGCTTTTGATATGGAACGCAAAGGTGAACGGCTGGATTTACGCCGTAAATTTTGAACATAAAAAAGCCCGGATTAACCGGGCTTTGTGTATATAAATCTGATTATCAATCGAAACCTTTGCTAATCAACGCATAAGCAGAATGATTATGAATTGATTCAAAGTTTTCTGATTCCACGGTGTAAGCATTAATGCGATTATCTGCATTCAAACGCGCCGCTACATCACGCACCATATCTTCTACAAACTTCGGATTGTCATACGCATGTTCGGTGACATATTTTTCATCAGGGCGTTTGAGTAATCCATAAATCTGGCAAGAGGCTTCGTCTTCTACCAGATCAATCAAATCTTCGATCCAGATAAAGCTATCGGTTTTAACTGTTAACGTGACATGTGAACGTTGGTTATGAGCGCCGTAATCCGAGATGTTTTTTGAGCAAGGGCACAAACTAGTCACTGGCACGATGACTTTAACGGTCATGCTGGTTTTTTTACCAACAATTTCACCAATGAAGCTCACTTGATAATCCATCAGGCTGCGGACTTTTGAAATTGGCGCTTCTTTGTTCACAAAATAAGGAAAGCTCATTTCGATATAGCCAGATTCAGCATCCAAACGCTCAGTCATTTCACCCAACATAGTGTGAAAGGATTTAACGGTGATTTCACGCTCATGCTGATTGAGGATCTCAACAAAACGAGACATATGTGTGCCTTTGAACTGATGTGGCAGATTCACATACATATTGAAGTTGGCCACAGTGTGCTGTTCGCCGGTCGTGCGGTCACTGACCACAACCGGATGGCGAATATCTTTAATGCCGACTTTATCAATCGCGATATGACGTTTGTCTTTAATGTTCTGTACGTCTTCGATTTCTGCGGCTGCCACGGGCTTGTTTTGTTCAGTCATGATTCGGGTTAGTCCTCACTATATTTGACACAGGCACGGTCGGTTTCCCAAACCGTTACGCCAGAAACTTTGGCGGTGTCGGTGTTCAGCGTATTACTAAGGCGCTGATAGAAAAACTGGGCGATATTTTCGGCCGTCGGATTAATCTCATCAAACGGAGGTATATCATTCAGATAGCGGTGATCCAGTGTTTTGGCTAATTCACGAGTCGCCGTTTTAATGGTTTTAAAGTCCATGCCCATACCATGCTGATTTAGTGCATTGGCAATGACTTCGACTTCAAGTTTCCAGTTATGACCATGCATCCGCCGACAATCCCCGGGGTAATCCCGCAAGGTATGTGCAGAGGCAAAATCAGCCAGAATTTTTAAGGTATAGGTGGCGCTCATAATGCTGACTATTATACTCAGGAATTAGCCTATCGAACAGGCCATTATTACGCAAAATAACGATTGATGGAATCGATAATACCACTTGCATCCAGACCACAAGCGCTTAGCATTTGGCCATGATCTCCATGATCAATAAACTTATCTGGCAGCCCCATCATCTGCAAATTAGTCTGCAAACCTTGTTGCTGATAATACTCATTGACAGCACTGCCAGCGCCGCCAAGCACGGAATTTTCTTCAATGGTAATGATCAGTTCATGATTGGCAGCAATCTCATCCAACAACGCTGTATCTAATGGTTTGACAAAGCGCATGTTCACCACAGTTGCGTCTACTTGCTCAGCGGCTTCCAGTGCTGCGTGCAATAAAGTACCAAACGCCAGAATGGCCGTTTTCTTGCCAGTGCGGCGGGTTTGAGCCTTACATATAGGTAAGCTATCCAATTGCGGTTCAATGGCCGTTCCATTGCCGCAACCACGAGGGTAGCGGACTGCAGCGGGGCCATTATGCTGAAACCCGGTTGTCAGCATTTGTCGGCATTCGTTTTCATCGCTGGGGGCCATAATGAGCATATTCGGAATACAACGCAGGTAACTTAGATCAAAACTGCCTGCATGTGTTGCGCCATCCGCACCGACTAAGCCGGCCCGATCGATCGCAAATAACACCGGAAGATTTTGCAATGCGACGTCATGGATTAATTGATCGTAAGCACGTTGCAGAAAAGTCGAATAAATCGCGACTACTGGCTTTTTGCCCTCACAGGCCATACCTGCAGCTAATGTCACCGCGTGTTGTTCGGCAATGCCGACATCAAAATATCTCTCAGGGAAACGTTCGGCAAAGGCATTTAAGCCAGAGCCCTCACACATAGCTGGCGTAATTGCTATTAAATCATCAGATGCGGCGCCCATATCACATAACCACTGGCTAAACACCTGAGTAAAGGTCGGACCGGATTTCTTACTATTAGCTGGACTGACACCATGATATTTACATGGCTGTTGTTCGGCAGGCTCAAAGCCTTTGCCTTTTTTGGTAACAATATGCAGAAATTGCGCACCTTTGCTGTTGCGCAAGTTAGTCAACGTGGTAATCAATGTGTCCAGATCATGTCCATCTATAGGACCGATATAGTTAAACCCCATTTCTTCAAACAGGGTACCCGGCACCATCATACCTTTGACATGTTCTTCGGTGCGTCTTGCAAATTCCCAGGCAGGTGGGATTTTTTCCAGCATTTTCTTGCTGCTCTCACGTGCTGAACGATAGAACCGACCTGAGAGGAGTCGTGCCAGATAATTGGCCATACCACCGACATTCTTAGAGATCGACATTTCGTTATCATTGAGTACTACCAGCATGTCGGCATTGAGGTCACCAGCATGGGCCAATGCCTCATAGGCTTGACCTGCGGTAAGTGCTCCATCACCGATAATAGCAACTGAACGTCTGGATTCTCCACTGGCACGAGCGGCAATTGTCATGCCTAATGCGGCGCTGATCGAGGTGCTTGAATGGCCGACACCAAAGCTGTCATATTCACTTTCACTGCGTTTGGGAAAGCCGGAAAGCCCGTTAGGTTGCCGCATGGTATGCATTTGATCGCGACGGCCAGTAAGAATTTTATGAGCATAACTTTGATGACCGACATCCCAGACCAAGCGGTCTTCAGGGGTGTTGTACACGTAATGCAATGCCAATGTCAGTTCAACGACGCCTAAATTGGACGAGATATGACCGCCAGTTTGTTGGATCTTCTCGATGATTAACTCGCGGATCTCACTGGCTAACTGATCCAGTTGTTTTCGCTCCAATTTACGTAACTGGGCGGGGGAGTCTATTTGCGCAAGTAGGCTTGTCATGATGATTCAGCGAGATTAATAGGTTCGTTGCACGACAAACATTGCCAGTGCGCGCAGTGCAAAACAGTTATTTTGAATATTATCCAGTGCTGCCAAAGCGTCAGCAACCAGTGATTGTGCTTTTTGCTGGGCGGCTTCAAGACCCATTAGGGCGGGATAAGTCGGTTTATTACGGGCAATATCCGCACCTTGCTGTTTACCTAAAGTTTCGGTATCGGCGATTACGTCCAGCACATCATCCTGAACTTGAAAAGCGAGTCCGATGGCTGCCGCATAATTATCAAGATGCTGGAAATCATCTGTGGTGCATGTCGAGCTGCAATGCGCACCTAGCGCCACACTAGCCTTAATTAACGCACCGGTTTTTAACTGATGCATGGCTTCAAGTTCAAATTGGTTCAATTGTTTGCCCACAGAAGCTAAATCGATAGCCTGACCACCAGCCATACCTGCAACTCCAGATGCATGTGCCAGGCACTTAACCATTGCTATTTGCTGAGCAGGTGAAAGCTGGTTATCACACAGGCATTCAAACGCCAGACTTTGTAAAGCATCGCCGACTAATAACGCTGTAGCTTCATCATAGGCTTTGTGACAGGTAGGTTTGCCGCGACGTAGTTCATCATCATCCATCATTGGCATATCGTCATGCACCAGTGAGTATGCATGAATCATTTCAACTGCACAGGCGGCTGAGTCCAGCGCATCTGCATCGGCATTAAAAGCTTCTCCCGTGGCATAGACCAACATTGCCCGCAAACGCTTTCCGCCATTTAACGTAGCGTAATGCATGGCTTCGTTTAATCTTGCTGCCGTGACATCGCTGGTGGAAGGTAACCGTTGCTGTAGGGCTAAACTGATACGTTGCTGGTGCGCAGGCATCCAGTCCGTTAAAGAGAGCTGTTGTGTCACGAGACCTCGGAATCGGGATCAAAATCCACTAAATCAGACTGGCCAGACTGTTGTAATAACATTTGTACTTTTTGTTCCGCAGCTTGTAAAGCTTCCTGACAATCGCGGGTAAGCAATACTCCGCGTTCATAGAGTTTTAACGATTCTTCAAGGCTGATATCACCTTTTTCCAGACGCTCGACCAGTGATTCCAATTCACTGACTGCCGCCTCGTAATCCATTTTTTTGCGTTTTGCCACCATATTGGCCTCTGTACAAATCTCGCGTTAACGATACATTATAAGTGAATCGAAGCAGACATGCCCGCTGGAATGTTTGCTAATTTCCCGTTAGTCTGTTGCGTTTTCTTCTAACACTGAACTTGTCATGCCGAAAATCATTCGCGGCTTATACAATTTACCTGACCCCGCTCAAGGTTGTGTGGCGACAATTGGTAACTTTGATGGAGTACATCTCGGTCATCAGGCCGTATTGTCTCAGTTAGCAATGAAAGCGGACATACTGAATTTACCAGCCGTGGTCATCACCTTTGAACCTCAGCCTTATGAATATTTTGTCCCGGAAAAAGCCCCGGCCAGATTGTCGCGGTTTCGTGAAAAAGTTGAAGCATTGCGCGCTTATTCAATACAAAAGCTTTGTGTATTGCGTTTCAATCGTCAGCTTGCCGAAATGCAGGCCGAAACCTTTATTCAGAAGTTATTGATAGAGGGATTGAACGTTCGCTATTTGGTGGTGGGGGACGATTTTCGTTTTGGCAAGGATCGTCAAGGTGACTTTGCTTTGTTACAGAAAGTCGGCAAACAGCACGGTTTTCAAGTCGTCAATATGCATACTTTTGCCATAGATGAGATGCGAGTGAGTAGTACCCGTATTCGTGAAGCCTTGAGAGAGGGAGATTTAGCGGTGGCAGAGAAGCTGTTGGGACGTCCTTACCGGATGAGTGGACGAGTAGCACATGGCGATAAACGCGGCCGTAAAATGGGTTATCCGACCGCCAACATTCATTTGCATCGCGCCAAAGTGCCGTTGCAAGGTGTTTATGCTGTGCAGTTGTATGGCATTGATGAAGAGCCGGTCAACGGGGTGGCCAATATCGGAGTCAGACCGACAGTATCAGGAAGTGATAAGGCATTGCTGGAAGTACATTTATTTGATTTTGAACGCGATATTTACGGGGAACATGTGCAGGTATATTTTCTGAAGAAACTGCGCGATGAACATAAATTTGCCGATCTGGAGCAATTGATATCGCAGATTCATATTGATTCAGACCAAGCTAGGCACTATTTTTCTGAATAGTCGTCTGTGCTGCTGAACTTGCCAGCTTCGTAATCCCTAATCAGTTGTTCTGCAGCAGTAACATCATCATCGTTTACAAATACATGAGCAAAATCACTGGCCGGCAAATCACCGACCGCGCCTTGCAGGTAATGCCCGCCAACATGGGTTTCAATGCCATGAGTGTCCAGCAGTCCCGCTACTATGTGGGCTTCCAGGATATTAGATCCGCGAAAGATTAACTGCATGACTATTGCAGATGTACTGCTTCAAACCTTGCCATCACATTGCCATTTACATCCGCTAACTCAAGATGTTGACCTTCTATCTTCCAATAACGCACTTTTTCCAGCATAAAATGCATTGCCTGTGCCGTTTCCATTCCTTGGGCACAAGCGATCATAGTGCTGGCAATCCGATTGAATTTCAGTTTGTCTTCCCGCAGCTGGAAGCTACCCATTATTCGATTGCAGCCATCGGATCCAGAGAGCCGGTTTTCTTCACTGGCTAATATCAGCGAGGGTTCACGTTGTTGTTCGTATACTTCAATTGGCTCATCATTTAAGCGAGTCAGTTTCCAGTAGGTATTGATTAAATTTTCGTTATAACCCAGCTCGCCACATGATTCTCCGGGCCAGATATCACGGGCTTCAGTAACAATCAAAGTTGGCTGCATTTCACCCGTATCACTATTTGCACGCGGTTCCATATAACCTGTCAATTCAACCAGGATAGGTTGATTCGTCTCATCTACATATTCCAGATAAAGCGTTTCAAGTGCAGCATTATCAGCCTCCTGAGCAACAAACCAACGCTGCCCGGTGAGACACTCTTTAAATATGCCACTATCAGCCATATAACTGTACTTACCATGAAATTGCATGGTGGGATAAACGGCCTGAAACTCGGCATCACGTTGTAATTGATAATTTAGCGAGCTGTTTATGACCGTATATTCCTGATCCAACAAGCTGATACTGCCATCTCTTTCGATTTGAAATGCAGTTTGTTGAGGATTATCGGATAACAGTCTGAGTTGCCCTGTTTGTTGCTGCCATTGTCCAAGTTGATAATACGTCGAATTCTCGCCCGACTCCTGATAATGCAACTGCAGATAATAGCTATGATCGGCAAATAAATTGAGACGATAATCAATACCGGGACAGTCAGCACAGGGTAGTGTGCCGCTGTAGCTGACTGGGAAATCTTCGATAATCAAACGCCGTTCTTCTGATTGTTCAGAGCTACAAGCACTGAACAACAAAATCGACATCAGAAACAAGCATTTTTTTAACATATCGAACTCCGGTTTTAGTTCACCGGAACTATCGGTGAAATTCACCTGCTCGCTCCGGTTGATATTCTATGGCTTCGATTCTGACTTGTAACATACCGCCTTTACCATCCGGCCAGTCGATTTCATCGCCTTCTTTCAAGCCAAGCATGGCACTACCAACCGGCGCTAAAATGGAAATCGTATTGCCAGAATCATCCATATCTTTTGGATAGACCAATTTCAGCGTAAAAGTTACCCCGCTGGAGATAACAGAAAATTTAACCTGCGAATTCATCGTTACGATATTAGCTGGCATCTGTTCCGGAGCAACCAGCTCAGCACGTTCCAATTCAGTCTCCAAAGCCGCTTTAATATTCGCCGGGATGCCTGTAGAAGACTGCAGCAACGTTTCGATACGCGTGTAATCGAGTTCGGAAATAATAATGTCAGGTTGCGTATTCACAATAAACTCCATTCAACAAATTTAAAGACGCACAAAAACTACCGTCAAAAGTTGACAGCATCATTTCGGGTCATAGTGGGAATAAAACAGGTAGACCTATGATGGCACAAATTTCAAACCAATATAAGGTGCCAGTAAAAACAAAAATATGGCGAGCTTGTAAAACATCATTCCGCAATAATGTAATTGCGAAAATTGCTCGCGACTTAGGATGAACCACTGACTGTGTAGCCGGTATATGTTGTCATTGCCAAAGGCATAGACAATGAACCACAGCGTCAATACCAGATAATTGAGAACTGTGGCCCAGCCCAAAACAAAAGTAAGATTCTCCAGCGTCATTGCAGGCTCTCCTTTATGGTAGAGCTCTAATTTACGCCGAGTAGCTGGGGAATAAAAGTCAGTTAGTTTTGACTACTGCTTTTTAAGCGGTTGAAAAGTCGTTTGATAGCCTTGCGACCATAACGGCGTTTGAATTTAACTTTAAAATCATAAAGATAAAACGGTAAACGACAACGGAAGTTGAATGGTAACTTGTATTTGGTTTGCTGCAGATACAGTCCGACCAGTTTTTCTCTCCCTTGCCAATGCAACTTATTACAGATACGTGTTAGATCAGATAAACGCTCAGAAAGGGTTGCATTGCGGTTGAAAAAGCGAGCCCGGTTGATATCTATTAGGGTGAACTCCAGTTTCTCATCTGCTTGTTTCTTAATCAGAATGTTGCCACCAGCTAGATCCCGGAAAAACACGCCTCGACCATGCAGTTCCAGTAAAAATTGACTGAGTTGTTGATATAACTGATCTTCACTGACACCTTGATATTCAGTCGCACCTTCATTAAAGGCGGTGAGAATTTCTCTGGCGGAGAAATCATGATCAACCAAGTCGCACAGATAAAAATTTTCAGTCAGCGTTTTATCATCGGTCCGTTCAAAATAGGCGATAGGTAAACCCGTTGGAATACCCCGTCTTAATAATTCAGCTGCAGCGTTCCAACTGCGTTTTGACTTACAGGGCTTGAATTTATCAAGCAGTCGCTTATGAGTCGGCATACGCAAAGGTTTTTTGGCGACAATGGTTTTATCCAACAAACCGTCTATTCGCCAGATAACATTACGCGCTTTGCGTAAAGTGGTTTCTTCGGTAGCCTTGGGTAAATAGGCTGGATGCAGTTTCTGCTTAAATTCCGCTGCTTGCTCGGCATTCTCGGCAATCAACAAGCCTTTCCAGCCATCTTGTTCAAACTCGTACAAATTCTTGCCAGGAGCATGACGATAAACCGACACTCTTTCCCGAGCTTTTGGACTGGCTTTGAGGTCAATTTTTGCATTTGCGGGCCAGCAAAGATAAATGGGAGATTCAGTGACAAATTCAGGTTGTTCAATGGCAACATCGCCATCCCGAGTGATGGTTTCAACATTGTCCAGTTGTGACGGAGCATATAAAGCATGGATGGGCATTGCCTGCCCATTAGCCGTCCACAACACATGAATAAGTTTATCTTTACTGCGAAATGCATGTACTTCAATGGCTTCAGCAGTGGCCAACGGCCCCTCATATAAACTGCCAGGAATCAGCTTGATAAAGTTTTGCATCGCATAAAAAGCCGGACGCAGCCTGAAATCCTCGCGTTGGCCCAACACTGAACGATAATGGGTGATTCTTTCTAGTTCAGGGTAGGTTTCATAACCATCATCAATCAGACCTTCACGATGACAGATGAACGGACCCCAATAAGCTTGCTGCATGGCACCTGAGGCTGCCAGTAAGGTCATATAACGACTTAAGTAATCTGCCTGTTTTTCTTCACCATTGACTAACACCCGGCGGATCCGTGGCAAGGTCCAGAACGCTGCGGGAGAAATAAATTCTTTGACACCGAAATCGTCAGTGATTTTTTTCAGAATTCGGGCTTTTTTAACCAGATTTACTTTCAGGCGCATCGCCAATTTGGTGCCGAAGATACGATGGTCAAAACGTTCCGGTTCGGTAACACGTTCACTAAACAAATTATTGGTATGAATATCCGGCAGTTGATTGTCACGCCGTAACCGTGTCAAAACCGCAATATTATGCAGCGGTTCGAAATCAGAAATGTTTGGCCCAGCAATCTTGATATGACGAGATTTGATTTCTTCAAACGCGATGCGCCAGGTATTAAAAAAACTCTCAGTGTCATAACCCGCCCAACGACGTCGATTACTGGTTGAACCGATTTCAATCGCACTGACGCGAGATCCAAATCGACTGGCAGCCGTCTGCACAAATTCACGCCAGCGTAATTGCGCACTTCCGGTTTTCATTTGCTGTGCTTCGGTAAATGGCTGTACTAAATGCAAAAGCACTTTAATATCGGTGCCCAATAAACGTTCCAGCAAACGAGTGACTGGTCCGCCTTCATCACCATAGGTAAAATCAAGACGAACCTGTTTAATTTTTAATGCTTCAAGTTGTTGCAGAATGTAGTCATCTACTGCGGGATCATCAGATGTGGTCACGCCAACACCGACAAAATCCTCTGGCACGAGATGTTTAGCTTTGGGTAAATGACCATCAGGAAGAGCCAGACGGCCAGCAAAAACATAACGCATGGCATTGCCCAAGGAATTTGCATCCATCAACGGGCCATTTTCAATTTTGTTGTGTGTTTTGTCCGACGAGCTCATAAAAAAATCCGAAAGTTATTTCACCCAGCAGTGGGCAATTTGTAGCATAAATTGTTTGATACAGCAGGTGAGTCTAGTGCGTTACGCTGTTAGAAAATACATTTAACACTATCACGCCACCCAAGATCATTGATATGCCGATGATGGCGGCCGTATCGAGTTTTTGACTAAAAACGACCCAACCTATCAAAGCAATCAGTACCACTCCAAGGCCTGCCCAAATGGCATGGCT
>JAMDEF010000133.1:0-1948 GCA_023488305.1 Gammaproteobacteria bacterium
ACTTGCTACCAGTGACACGGTTATTAAAAGTGTTGCTGATCTGCTGCTCAGCACGGCGCAAGAAGGTGAAAAGTTAGGCCGTTATGGCGACCAGATTTTTACCATTGTGATCCCCAGTGCAGAATCACTTTGGTTTTCAGCGGCTTGGTTAACTGCAAGTTGCAGCTCGTCCACAAAGCGCGTGCGGCTATACAAGCCGGTGAGAGAATCATAATCACGTACTCGTTTGAGCTGCTCATTATCCTCACTGGCGGCAGCTACATTTCGGTCCCGCACCACAACTTGAGTGCAATCCTCGCCTTCTACCTGCGCATGACTGAATTCGATATCAGCCACAAAAGCATAACCACCACTTTTCAAGCATTGAGCAGTTACAGTGGCTGGTTTGGCATCGGCTTGTTCGGTAAATTGACGAAACACCATTTTGAACTTGGCATGATCTTCACTATCAATCAAATCCAGGATCGGCAAGCCATCAATATCTTCCTGATCTTGATAACCAAACAGCGCAAGGTAAGCACGATTGACATAAATATGCATGCCTTCATGCATATAAGCCACTGCATCCCGTGAACTTTCCAGTAACGCGCGTGAACGTTTTTCGCTCTCACGCAGCGCCCGTTCATTACGACGCCCTAAACGGCGCATGAATAAATTATCCAATTCACGCTCAGCGACAAACTTCAGACGTTCCACATCACCTTTTAAAATGACATCTTGAACACCACTACGGAATAAGTCTTTTTCGGCATTTTTATCGTCAGTAATGACAACACAAGGTAAATCTTTACCAAGGTGTTTTATCAAATTAACAATTTCGATGGGAGCCAATGACGGTAAATGATCACGGCAAATAAGCAGATCCCAGCTTTGTTTAGCCAGACACTTTTCGACAGCATCAAAATCATCCTCCCGTCCAGCTCTGACAGCATGACCGGCACTGCGCAGGGTATTGATAACAGCATCAGCTTCCGTCAGCGAATCATCAACAATTAATAACCGTAAAATGCCTTCAGCTCTCGCCACGCTGCTCACCTTTATTAAATTGCACCGGTGTCTTCCCTTCCAATTGGGTCATGGATGATGTCATCCAGTCATACGCTTGCTGGTTAACGGCAGTTGCCGATAAATCCTGAGTACTAATCTTAGCGCCTATTAGCATTTTGATCACACCTGGTCGCTTCAGGAAGCCTCTTTTTGCCCAAAAACTACCTGCATTATGCGCTACTGGTACGACAGGTACACCAGCATCCACAGCTAATCGAGCGCCACCGACACCAAACCGTCCCATCGTGCCTGGAGGCAGACGGGTTCCTCCTGCAAAACCCACCACCATCGCACCCGATTGTAATCTTTCCTTCGATGACTTGATTCAATGCTTGTCGACCGGCATTACGATCAATGGCAATAGGTCTTAATGAAGCAAGTCCCCAACCAAAAAACGGGATCCACAATAATTCGCGTTTCAACACCCAGACCTGGGCTGGAAACACTGCCTGTAACGCCAAGGTTTCCCAGGCAGATTGATGTTTGCACAAAATCACACACGGTTCAGTCGGAATATTTTCTCGCCCTTCGACTTCCAGTCTCAAACCACAAATCACTTTCAGCAGCCAGATATTCATCACTGCCCATCGACTGACCACCCAGTAACGTTTTTTAAATGGCAATATTGGCCAGATCAGCACCCCGATGACTGAAAACAAAATGGCAGTCAGCGAGTACACCACCAGGAAAATAAACGAACGGAAAGTCTGCATCAAATTGTGGCGTCCAATAACGCATCGGCTACTGCAGCTAGATTGTCATATACTGGCACACCTTTAGGCACACCTTTTTTCAATGTTTTTTCGCCCTTACCAGTGCGCACCAGTATTGGTTTGGCACCTGCAGATTGTGCCGCCTGAATATCTCTTAATGAATCACCACCTGCTGAAACATGACCCAC
>JAMDEF010000133.1:1958-18897 GCA_023488305.1 Gammaproteobacteria bacterium
ATGCGCGATAGTATTGATGCGTTTTTTGACGAAGTGATGGTTATGGCAGAAGATGAAGCCATTCGTCATAATCGTCTGGCGTTATTAAATCAGACTCTTAAGCGGTGAGCCAAATCTTTAAATGCTGCATCCTTAGGTTTACGGCAATCGCAATTATCATCCGGACCATGCGGACAGAAGAAGATGGCTTCGATACGTCCGCCGACTTGCGCCAGCATGCGTCGCATTTTGCTGTGGATACGGTTGAGGGTTTCGACATCCAGCAAACCTCTGGCAATGCCAGACTGGTTAGTAATGATCACCACCCGATATCCAGCATAATTCAGCCTCGCAATGGCTTCCAGACTGCCCTCGATAGGCTCCCATTCTGCTGGTGATTTAATAAAATCATCAGAATCATGGTTTATCACACCATCACGATCGAGAATTATCAGCGACATATACGCATCCTAATTTTGTAATCGGGAAATATCCGCCACACCCAGGAACAAAGCCCGAGTCTGATTTAATAACGCCAGACGATTATGACGAATGGCTTCATCTTCTGCCATAACCATCACTTCGTCAAAAAACGCATCAATACTATCGCGCATATCGGCTAGCCTACGTAATACTCCGGTGTAATCGGCTTGCTGCATCAACGGTTCAACATCTGCGGATACACGTTTTAAAGTTTCTGCGAGTTGTTGTTCAGCTGTTTCTTCCAGTAACGCGGGATTTAACTGATGATCCGCTTCATAAGCACCATTTTTACGCAGAATATTATCAATACGCTTGTTACCTGCCGCCAGTGCTTCAGCCTGCTCCATCTGACGGAAAGCGGATACAGCCTGCATCCGCTGCATGAAATCCAATGGACGGGTAGGTTGTAACGCCAAAACGGCTTCAAATACATCGCCATGATGACCGGCATCAGCCGCATAACCACGTAAACGGTCAAACAGATATTGCATTACCGGAGCGACAACATCTGTTTCGGTCAGTTGTGTATCAAAGTTTCCGACCGATTGCTGTAACAACTCAGCAAGATCCAGATCCAGATTATTTTCAATAATGATGCGTAAAACACCCAACGCCGCACGGCGTAGAGCAAACGGATCTTTGGCACCTGATGGTGGCTGACCGATACCAAACAAACCACATAATGTATCAATTTTCTCGGCCAGACTCAGTGCTTGTCCGGTTTTACCCTGCGGTAAAATATCTCCAGCAAAACGAGGTAAATATTGCTCATCCATTGCCAAGGCAAGTTCTTCCTGCTCCCCATCTAGCCGGGCATAAAAACTGCCCATAATGCCCTGCAGTTCCGGAAATTCACCGACCATTTCGGTAACCAAATCACATTTAGCCAGCATCGCCGCACGTTGTGCCAAAGCCATATCGCCACCGATTTTGCTGGCAATAAAACCGGCCAACTTGGCAACGCGCTGGGATTTGTCATAGACAGTGCCCAACTGATTCTGAAACACGATGGTTTTGAGTTGTTCCTGACGCTCTGCCAGTGGGCGTTTTCTATCGGTATCCCAGAAAAATGCTGCATCGCTTAAGCGAGGCAGAATCACTCGTTCATTACCAGCAATAACCTGCGCCGGATCGCGACTTTCAATGTTACACACCGTAATAAAATACGGCAGCAACTTACCTGCAGCATCTTCTACCGGAAAATATTTTTGATGGCCTTGCATCGAAGAGATCAAAGCTTGCGATGGCAGTTCGAGAAACCGCTTTTCAAACTCACCCGACAAGGCAACTGGCCATTCCACCAGTCCAGTAACTTCATCCAGCAATTCGTCATCAATAATGGCCTGACCACCCAGTTTGCTGGCCAACTCATTTACCTGACCACGAATAGCCTCACGACGCTCTGCAAAATCGACCATCACATGGCCTTCGCTGAGCAATTGCGGCGCATAGGTCTGTGCACTGCTGATACGAATCGCATGGGGATGATGAAACCGATGTCCATAACTTAGCTGATTGGATTGCACTCCCAGCAAACTGGCCGGTATGACTTCATCACCTAACATTAAAATCAGCCAATGCACCGGCCTGACAAATTCTTCAGACAAACTGCCCCAGCGCATACGCTTGGGAATTGGCAATGCCGCCAGTGCCTGCTTGACAATTTCTGGCAGTAACTCAGCGGCAGCTTGGCCAGCTTGTTGTTCGCGATAGACTAACCAGGCACCTTTATCAGTTTGCAGTGTTTCCAATGCATCAACTTCCACACCGCAGGAACGGGCAAAGCCCTGCAACGCTTTGGTTGGATTGCCATCTTCATCAAAACCAGCGGTAACGGCGGGACCACGCTTTTCGATATTGCGATCGGCCTGGTGAGTCTGCAGTCCGGTAATCACTACCGCTAAACGACGGGGACTAGCATAGGCTTTGGAAGTTGAGAAAGTGAGTTCTGCCTCAGTTAATCCTTTTTCGATACCTTTGAGTAAAGCATCACTCAAAGTCGACAAAGCCTTTGGTGGTAACTCTTCGGTACCCAGCTCTAACAGGAAATCACGTACATCACTCATGACTGCACCTCTTCCTGGTTGGCTAACATCGGGAAGCCTAATGACTCACGGCGGTCGTAATAAGCCTGAGCAACAGCTCTGGCCAATGTTCTGACGCGCAGGATAAAACGCTGTCTTTCCGTAACCGAAATCGCTTTACGTGCATCCAGCAGGTTAAAGGTATGTGATGCTTTCAACACCATTTCATAAGCAGGTAATGGCAAGCCCGCTGCAATCATTCGTTCACTCTCTTTTTCACAATTATCGAACTGCTGAAACAGATGTTCGGTATTGGCATGTTCAAAGTTATAGGTCGACATTTCGACTTCGTTCTGATGAAACACATCGCCGTAAGTGACTTTGCCGAGTGGACCATCGGCCCAAATCAGGTCGTAAACACTGGCAACACCTTGCAGATACATGGCGATACGTTCCAGACCATAAGTGATTTCACCGCTGACAGGTTTACATTCAAGCCCGCCAACCTGCTGGAAGTAGGTGAACTGTGTCACCTCCATGCCGTTGAGCCAGACTTCCCAACCCAGTCCCCAGGCACCTAGAGTTGGTGATTCCCAGTTATCTTCAACAAAACGAATATCATGAATTGCGGTATCGATACCCAGCATTCTTAAAGAGCCAAGATACAATTCCTGGATATTCAACGGCGATGGCTTGATCAACACCTGAAACTGATAATAGTGCTGCAGTCGATTGGGGTTATCACCATAACGACCATCAGTTGGTCGACGGGAAGGCTGGACATAAGCCGCACTCCATGGCTCCGGGCCTATCGCCCGTAAAAATGTTGCAGGGTGGAAAGTACCTGCCCCCACTTCCATATCGTAGGGTTGCAATAACACACAGCCTTGCTCTGCCCAGTATTGTTGCAAGCGCAGAATCAGCTCTTGGAAGGTTTTTGGCGTGGCCGCCACAGTTGCCGCAGAATCACTCATTGAGAAAATTGTCTTCGCATGACTAAAAATGCACTGATTATAGCGAATAACACCATGGCTTGTAGAGACAACTCAGCAATCATTAAAGCCTTTGCTGGTAATGGTATTTTGTGACTGCCACCGTGAAGAAACAGATACGGTACAATGCAGCGACCCTTGAAACGTTAAAGAGCAGAATCATGTCGCGACTAATCGGCATCGTGATGGACCCCATTTCGGCCATCAATATCAAAAAAGACAGCAGTTTTGCGATGCTTTTGGCCGCTCAGGCCAAAGGCTGGACTATCCAATACATGGAACAGCAGGATTTGTATCTGAGCCAGGGAAAAGTCATGGCCAGTATGCGAGATCTGCATGTCACCGAAGATGCCAATAACTGGTATCAATTAGGCGAAGCCAAAACACGCAGACTCAGTGATCTCGATGCGATTTTGATGCGCAAAGATCCACCATTTGATATGGAATATATCTACAGCACTTACCTGCTGGAACAGGCGCAATCTGAAGGTGTATTAGTAGTGAACCATCCGCAAAGCCTGCGTGATGCTAATGAGAAACTGTTCACTGCCTGGTTTCCACAATGCTGCCCACCGACCCTGGTGACTCGCAAGAAAGAGCTGATGCGCGAGTTTCAGGAACAGTGCGGCGATATTATTATCAAACCTCTGGATGGCATGGGTGGCGCATCGATTTTCAAAGTCAGTCAGGGTGACCCCAATTTTTCAGTGATCGTCGAAACATTGACCGATCAAGGCAAAAAGTCGGTGATGGTGCAGCAATATTTACCGGCGATTAAAGACGGTGACAAACGCATTTTGCTGATTAACGGCGAACCGGTGCCCTATGCTCTGGCACGGATTCCTGCAGCAGGTGAAACTCGTGGAAACCTGGCAGCAGGTGGTCGCGGCGAAGGTCGCGAATTAACCGAGAGAGATCGCTGGATCTGCCAACAGGTCGGCCCGAAATTACGTGAGAAAGGTTTGTTATTTGTCGGTCTGGATGTGATTGGTGATTATCTTACCGAGATCAATGTCACCAGTCCGACCTGTATCCGCGAATTGGATCGGCAATTTAATCTGAATATTGCCGGGGATTTAATGAATTGTATTGAGGCGCATTTATGAAGACTGTTTTACACAGCCTTTTGTTGGTTATTGGTCTAAGTTTGTTAACTGCTTGCGGTGACAGCGATCGGGCATTACAAGCCAAGTTTTATGCATTTGGCACTGAAATTGACGTCAGTCTTTATGGTGTTGATCAGGAGGCCGCAGCCAAAACCATTGATGCGTTGGAACAGTCCTTTTCCGATGTAAATGATCTTTGGCATGCCTGGCAACCCAGTGTGTTAACCAAAATCAATGATGCCATCGCTGCGGGTGAGCCAATTGAAGTTGATGAAAAAGTCGCCTCAGTTATTTTACTTGCACAGACTTTGGCCCGTGAGAGTGGTCAATTATTTAATCCAGCAGCCGGAAATCTGTTCAGATTATGGGGCTATGAGCAGGATAACTGGTTTGAGTCCCGCCCACCGCCAGCCCAGGATGATATTGATGCCTGGCTTGCTGATAGCCCGACTATGGAAGATATTCAGATCGAAAATGGTCTGTTAACCACTAACAACACCAATGTTCGCCTCGGTTTTGGCGGCTTTGCCAAAGGCTATGCAGTTGATAACGCAATCGCCATATTGCAACAACAGGGCATTCAACATGCTGTAGTTAACATAGGTGGCGATTTACGCGCTATCGGTAAACATGGTGAGCGGCCTTGGATTATTGGTATTCGCCATCCGCGACATGACAGAGTTCTGGCTTCCGTTGCGGTCAGCGATGATGAGAGTGTTTTCAGCTCTGGCGACTACGAACGATTTTTTATTTATGAAGGCAAACGTTATCCACATATTTTGGATCCACGCACTGGCTATCCTGCCGATCAGGCGATGTCTTCCACCGTGATTCATGAGAATGCTTCGTTGGCAGATGCTGCTGCTACCGCTATTTTTGTGGCGGGAAGAGACTGGCCAACAGTTGCTGCTGACATGGGTTTGAATATGGTGATGTTGGTCACAGCAGATGGCGAAGTTGAAATGAGTCCAGCGATGCAGCAGCGTGTCAGGCTAACCGGACATGATCGTGAACCTATTATCCGCGACATTCCGCAAGAGTAATTAAATGATTCGCACCTCAAGCGCCACTGATCGCTTTATTCTGACCATTATTGGCTCAGTAATTTTGCATGCGATCGTGGTGTTTGCCATCAGCTTTAATGTGACCTCTCCGCCAACCAATGCGCCGGTCAATCAGCTTGATATCACACTGGTCAAACAGCAAACCGAACAAGCCCCGGAAGAGCCCAGTTATCTGGCTCAAGTCACCAATGAAGGTGGCGGTGAAACCGAAGAAAAATCGCCAGAACCTACACCAGACATGGCTGTACCAATTGCCGAAGAACCACCGGCATCAACTGATCCATTACCTGCTCCAATAACTGAATTGGTTCCTGTGCCTATTGAAACTGTGCCCCCTGAACCGGTACTGGATGAAACGCCCATAGTTGAAGATGTGCCAGCCGTAACTGAGCCTGTCGTGGTTGAAGCAGCGCCGGAACCACCCGTGGTTGAGACACCTGCAGAACCTGCAGAACCTGTTGAGCCTAAGCCAGAGCCAGAAACCGCCAGCAAAAAAGTCACTACCGAAAACGCCGAGCGTAAAGTTGAAACAACGGAAATCGTTACCGAGTCTGTTGTTGATGCGATCGAAGCCATTGAGATGGAAACACCCAAGTTATCGGGTTCAGAGCTTATTGCCCGGGCGCGCAATGAAATTGGTTCCTTACAAAGCGCCATGGAGAACAATAGTAAGTCGCTAAGTGAAACCCCGAAAAAACGCCGTATTTCGGCCTCAACCAAAGAATATTCTGCCGCGGCATATATGCGGGCCTGGGAAATGAAAGTCGAACGGATCGGCAATATGAATTATCCGCAAGAAGCCAAGGATCAAGGCATTAACGGCAGTTTGATGCTTTCAGTTGATATCAAACCGGATGGCAGTGTACCCCCGGATGGCATTGTTGTATCTCGCTCATCCGGCCATAAAGTGTTGGATGACGCCGCAGTTCGCATTGTGCGTTTAGGCGCACCCTACGCTGCGATCCCCGAAGACGTGCTTCAAGGTAGCGATATGCTGACCATTATCCGTACCTGGAAATTTGAAAGTGCACGGGGTATGTCAGCCCGTTAAATGCACCTAATTTGTTTGGTTTTGCTGATATAACTGATAACCGATTTCAGCTTTACTGCGATTGTTATAGGCCAAGTTCAATTCTGTTTTCAATCTTTCTGCCACTTGCTGCAGTACTTCAAGTGAACCGTGACGTAATTCGAGTTCAATCTCATGAATCATCGCACGGCGATCGCCCGATCCCGCTTCACCAAAATCGTAGGCCAGTTCAATCAAGGTATCTTCAGAGGCTTCCAGCAAACGAATATCACGCTTAAATTCGGTGAAGAACAAACGTTGTAATTGCTTCCAGCTGCCACTGTCATCAACGATAGGTGCCAATGGTGTCTGGCGTAATAACGGTAAATCAAACTCGCCATTCATAATGGGATGTTCCCACTCTTCACGCTGATGCAATCCATCCTGAACCGTGCCACTGGTCTTTACCGTTTGCAGCCACTGGTCATCTATTTGCCGCATCCGTAAAGCAATACCCTGCTGTTTCAGTTTCAACTTAGGCGTATCAAAATATTCGGTACGCAGATTCAGCTGTTTTTGCTCACAGGTCATTGCGGCCAGCCAATCCAGCTCATTAAGATTCAGTTTGGACTCGCCCTCAACAGCGAGTTTCATTTCCTGTTCAAGACTCATTTCAGTAATGGCTTTAAATAATGTCCGGTATGCGAACGCGGATGTTCGGCAATCTGTTCGGGCGTCCCCACGGCAATGATTTCACCACCACCAGCACCACCTTCCGGACCCATATCAATGACCCAGTCAGCAGTTTTCACTACGTCGAGATTATGTTCAATCACCACAATGGTATTACCGCGGTCCCGCAGATGATGCAGTACTTTGAGCAACTGCTCAATATCGTAAAAATGCAAACCAGTAGTCGGTTCATCAAGAATATACAGCGTTTTCCCGGTATCCCGTTTTGACAGTTCTTTTGCCAGTTTGACCCGCTGCGCTTCACCGCCTGACAAGGTCGTAGCATTCTGCCCCAGCTTGATATAGGTCAGGCCAACATCAATCAGCGTTTGCAGTTTTTTCGCTACCACTGGAATATTTTCGAAAAATACATTGGCGTCTTCGATGGTCATATCCAGCACTTCGGTAATGGTTTTGCCTTTATAACGAATATCCAAAGTTTCTCGATTGTAACGCTGGCCTTTACAGACATCACAAGGTACATAAATATCGGGCAAAAAGTGCATTTCAACTTTAATCAGGCCATCACCCTGACAAGCTTCACAGCGACCGCCTTTGACATTAAAACTGAAACGACCAGGCCCATACCCCCTAGCTCGTGCTTCCTGAGTACCAGCAAATAATTCACGAATCGGCGTAAATAAACCGGTGTAGGTTGCTGGATTGGATCGCGGCGTACGGCCAATCGGGCTTTGATTAATCGCCACTACCTTATCTAATTGATCCAATCCTAGAATTTCTGTATGCGGTGCCGGCTCTTCAGAAGCACCATTCAGGGTTTTGGAGGTCAGCTTCAGCAGGGTTTCATTAATCAGTGTCGATTTACCGGAACCTGATACGCCGGTGACACAGGTCATTAAACCAATCGGAATATCCACATCGACATGTTTCAGGTTATTGCCACACGCACCACGCAAACCAATTGACTTGCCGGCATGAGCGGCTTCACGTTTGGCTGGTATTTCGATTCTACGACGACCTGACAGGTATTGACCGGTAAGCGAATGCTCACTATTCATAATATCTTCAGGTGTGCCACGGGCAACGATTTCACCGCCATGCACCCCGGCTCCGGGCCCGATATCCAGCACATAATCGGCACTGCGGATCGCATCTTCATCATGCTCAACTACGATTACCGTATTCCCAAGATCACGCAGTCGAGTCAGCGTCGCCAGCAACCGATCATTATCACGCTGATGCAGACCGATAGAGGGTTCATCGAGGATATACATAACACCGACCAGACCGGCACCGATCTGGCTTGCCAGACGAATACGCTGGGCTTCACCACCAGATAATGTGTCGGCACTACGCGCCAGCGACAGATAATCCAGCCCGACATTGACCAGAAAACTCAAACGGGCACCGATCTCGCTGACGATCTTGCTAGCGATTTCCCCACGCTTACCGGGCAATTCCAATTGCTGGAAAAAGCGCGTGGCTTCACCAATCGGCATGGCAGTAATTTCAGGCAAATTGGTTTCATTAATAAACACATTACGTGCTGCTTCGGTTAAGCGCGTACCATGGCAATCGGGACAAGCTCTGATCGAATGAAACTTGGCCAGTTCATCACGCACGCTGCCGGATTCGGTCTCGTGATAACGACGTTGCAGGTTTGGAATAATGCCTTCGAATGCATGTTTACGGGTAACTCGTTTACCCCGATCACTGATGTAACTGAAATCAATTTCAGTGCGCCCACTGCCGTAAAGAATCACCTGGCGAACATTCTCTGGTAACGAATCAAATGCCGCATCGATATCGAATTGAAAGTGATCTGCCAATGACAGAATCATTTGGTAATAATAAGCGTTGCGGCGATCCCAACCGCGGATCGCACCAGCCGCCAAACTCAGTTCGGGATGAGCCACCACACGGGAAGGGTCGACAAACTGCTTAATGCCTAACCCATCACAGGTTGGACAAGCACCGGCGGGGTTATTAAACGAAAACATCCGTGGTTCAAGTTCGGCAATTGAATAGCCACACTCAGAGCAGGCAAAACGGGCCGAAAATAATGTTTGATCGGTGTCATCATCCATCGACACCACTTTGGCCACACCATCGGCTAATTTCAGAGCCGTTTCAAATGATTCTGCCAGTCGTTGTTGAAGATCTTCACGCACTTTAAAGCGGTCAACTACGGCTTCTATCGTGTGTTTTTTGCGTAACTCCAGCTCTGGCGGATCATCCAGTTCAACCACTTCTCCGTTGACTCGGGCACGAACAAAGCCTTGAGCTCGCAGTCCTTCAAACACAGAAAGATGTTCGCCTTTACGGTCTTGAATTACTGGCGCCAAGAGCATTAAGCGTTTGCCTTCGGGCATGGCTAACACGGTATCAACCATCTGGCTGACCGTTTGCGCTTCTAACGGCAAGTGATGGGTCGGGCAACGCGGTTCACCAGCTCGCGCCAGTAACAATCTTAAATAATCATAAATTTCTGTAATCGTGCCGACAGTGGAACGTGGATTATGCGAAGTCGATTTTTGTTCAATGGAAATCGCCGGTGAAAGTCCTTCAATATGATCGACATCGGGTTTTTCCATCATCGATAGAAACTGTCTGGCGTAAGCTGACAGAGATTCAACATAACGCCGCTGACCTTCCGCATACAAAGTGTCAAAAGCCAGTGACGATTTGCCTGATCCAGACAAGCCGGTAATCACAATCAGCGCATCTCTGGGCAGGTCCAGATCAATGTTTTTCAGGTTGTGAGTACGGGCGCCGCGAATACTGATACTTTTCATGCCTGTTCCGTAGTAAAATCGAACGGATCAATATACTCTGTCACCCTATCATGACGCAAAAGCAAGCCACATCTGACGCACTCAGTGCGCTGGAGAAACGCACTATTTCCGGTTTATCACTCATATTCGCCCTGCGAATGCTCGGGTTATTTATGATTTTGCCGGTATTTTCACTCTCCGCCCAACAATATTCACACAGCACACCATTATTAATAGGTCTCGCGATTGGTGCCTATGGTTTAACGCAGGCACTGTTGCAAATTCCATTTGGCATGCTCTCCGATCGAATTGGTCGTAAAAAGGTCATCTATATAGGTTTGATCCTGTTTGCTTTAGGCAGTTTGCTGGCTGCTGTGGCTGATTCCATTTATACCGTCATATTAGGTCGCCTGTTACAAGGCAGTGGCGCGATTGCTGCGGTGGTGATGGCCTTAACGGCGGATCTGACTCGCGATCAACATCGCACCAAAGCCATGGCCGCAATTGGTATCAGTATCGGTTTATCATTTTCGGTGGCATTAGCCGGTGGCGCCGCTTTAGAAAGCTGGATTGGTCTGGATGGGATTTTCTGGGCAACTGCACTGATGGCAATTTTTGGCATGATTGTGCTTCGGTGGTGGGTGCCCACTCCGTTTAAACATAAGCAACACCAAGACATGAAGCCCGCACGCGCGCAAATTGGTGAGGTGTTGGCAAATACTTCTATCATGCGATTGGTTATCAGTATTCTGGTGCTGCATTTATTACTGACCTTAAGCTTTTTTGCGTTACCGATTGCTTTGCAGGATTTTGCTGGCGTAGCCAAAGCAGATCTAGCGCTGACTTATTTACCCGTTTTATTACTGGCATTTATCACCATGGTGCCGTTTATTCTGCTGGCTGAAAAACAACGCAAAATGAAAATGGTGTTTACCGGGGCAATTGCCGTATTGGCCGTTGCTCAAATAGGTTGGGCGTTATTACCAGGTTCATTAGTCATGCTGATGATTTGCTTATGGCTGTTTTTTACTGCATTTAATATTCTCGAAGCCAGCCTGCCTTCCATGATGTCCAAGCTCAGTCCGATTAAAAACAAAGGCACCGCGATGGGAATTTATTCCAGCGCCCAATTTATCGGTGCGTTTCTGGGCGGGATTTTAGGCGGTATTATCTACAGTTTTGGCGATATCAGCTGGATATTCTGGTCAGCCGGAATTATCAGTGCAGCATGGTTGCTAATGATGTTGCCGATGCAAGCACCAAAACATTACAGTAGTCGCATTATCCCGTTAAATGAAGTGACCGCCGAGACCGCTGATGAGTTTGTCGAACGGCTGAATGCTATTAAGGGCGTGGTTGAGATCGTCATTGTGCTGGAAGAGAGGATTGCATACGTGAAGTTTCTCGCCGATGATATCGATTTGCATGAACTCGAAGCGTGTCTGATTTATGCGTAATAAATGAACCAAAATTTGAATTAGTAAAGGAATTCACCATGTCAGTAAACAAAGTTATTCTGGTTGGCAGACTCGGGGCTGATCCTGAAAGCCGCGCTTTTCCTAATGGTGGCTCGATCTGTAATTTGCGGGTCGCTACTTCAGAAAGCTGGCGTGACAAACAAACCGGTGAACGCCAGGAGCGTACCGAATGGCATCGTGTGGTGTTACGCAACAAGCTGGGTGAAATTGCACAGCAATATCTGCGTAAAGGCTCGCAAGTCTATATTGAAGGACGTATTCAGACGCGCAAATGGCAAAATCAGCAAGGTCAGGATCAATACTCCACCGAAATTATTGGCAATGAAATGACTATGCTGGACAGCAAAGGTGCCGGTAGTGGCGGTAGCAGTGATAATCAAGATTACAATCAAGGCCGCCCTTCTCAACCAGCAGCGAAAAGTAACTATAACAACCCGCAGCCGGCCTCAGCTTCTGCCGGACCGGATTATGGCTCCGGTGGTGAAGCAGATTATTATGATGATGATATTCCGTTCTAAAAATCACCTATATTGTAAACAGAACGTCAAAAGCCCCATACACTGGGGCTTTTTTTGTCTTATCTTTATCAAATTATTAGCAGTACAGGTTAACTAAGTTAGTCGTTTCAACGGGGTTCATTAAATCTTTTATTCAATATAGTCTATTGAATTTATTGTATAAATTGAGATGAGCAGGTTTATCCAAAATATAATTCTGGTAAAGAACCTCTTATCTTGATTTGATTTTAAGTTGCTTGCTAAGCTACCTCTGTTGAAGCTGAAGTACCGATTTCAAAATCAACTTGCGTCCGGAATTATTCCGACAGCCTATATTTCTCAAACTACCCTTCAATTAGTTCAACCTCATTAGTGAAGAACATCAATACGACTGTGTTTGTGGTTAATTTGGAAAAATTAATAAGGAGATCAAACATGACGACTATCCAAAAACAAGTGAATGAAGTCGAAGGTAAGACCGCTATTGTTACTGGAGCAGGTAGCGGAATTGGACTAGCTATAGCTGAGCTTCTTCATATCAGAGGAGCAAATGTCATTGCTGTGGATATAGACCCCCGTGTCAATGATATAGAACGAGAAGGCATTACCCCTTTAATTGGCGATGTTACAAAAGAAGACACTTCCCGTCAGGCTGTTGCCTTGGCTAAAGAGCGTTACGGAAAGCTTGATATTTTGATAAATAATGCTGGCTGTATTCTTTACAAACCAATTATTGAAATGACATTAGAAGATTGGAATTGGCAGATGGAAACAAATGTGGCCGGTGCTTTTCTGTTTACCCGTGAAGCTTTAAAGGCCATGATTCCAAATAAATCTGGTTCTATCGTTAATATCGCTTCATATGCTTCTTATTATGCATTCCCTGGTATTTCTGCTTATACGGCATCAAAAGGAGCCTTGGCTCAACTCACGCGTACGGCAGCACTGGAAGTTATCAATGATGGAATACGCGTAAATGCTATCGGAGTTGGAAATGTTGTGACCAATTTACTTAATCACTTTAGGGATGATGGAAGAGATTTTCTGGCGGAACACGGCAAGATGGCCCCGATAAAACGAGCTGCACAGCCTGAAGAAATTGCTGAAATCGTTGCTTTTCTTGCCTCTGACAGAGCCAGCTTTATCGTGGGATCAGTGGTCATGGCCGATGGAGGTATGAGTGTCATGATTGGCTCGTCAGAAGAAAATTAACTATTAATACCTAATCCAAAATCTAAAACTCCAAAAGCTTTATTGGAAATTAAAATGGCTCTGACAAATTATTAATAAATTGACCCACCCTAATATTTGACGGTTTTAATTAAGCCAGTTGCCATTCGCAATTGGCTTTTTTTTCGCTAGCGACTGAAGTGTAGATAAATGATGCGCCATGATCGGGCAACTAAAGCTTAATTGCACAAATTCAGTGCATAAAAATAAAATTACCTCAATTTTAAAACCTGTAAAGATATTGATTTATATAGACATTTTAACATTTTGGGGAATTGGCCTGAATCCTGCCTTAACACACGCAGCGTGTCAGAGGTGTTTTAACCACACCAAAAGAACAGCAATAGGTCTCTAGGGTTCCGGTTATGCAAATAACGTCTGGACCGAGAGTGACCGACCTTCACAGCGAAGGTTACACGGAGGGATAAAAGCCCGGGAGATTGTTTGAATAAAACATCTCTTTCACCGTGTTTTTAACCTTAAGCTGTGAGGTATTACCCAAATGAAGCATTCATTTCTCCGTATTGTCAGCGTATTGCTGCTTTCACTCTCTGTCCTGTTTACCCCTTTATCAGTACAAGCTCAAGCCAAAGACAAATTCAGTATCGCCTGGACTATCTATGCTGGCTGGATGCCTTGGGATTATGCTGATAACGCAGGCATCGTTAAAAAGTGGGCAGATAAATACGATATCGAAATTGATGTCGTGCAGATTAACGACTATATCGAATCCATCAATCAATATACCGCTGGTCAGTTTGATGGCTGCACCATGACCAATATGGATGCGCTCACTATCCCTGCGGCAGGCGGAGTAGATAGCACAGCTTTAATCATCGGCGACTTTTCAAATGGTAACGATGGCATCGTGTTGAAAGGCTCCGATAAAAAGCTTGCTGATATTAAAGGTCAACGTGTCAATCTGGTCGAATTATCGGTTTCCCATTACCTGCTAGCTCGTGCTTTAGATAGCGTAAAGATGAGTGAACGCGATGTCACCGTAGTGAATACCTCTGATGCCGATTTGGTGGGCGTATTTAATGCCGCCGATGTCACCTCTACCGTCACCTGGAACCCGTTACTGTCAGAAATCACCGCCTTACCAAACACCACCAAAGTATTTGATTCATCCGACATCCCTGGCGAAATTATCGATTTGTTAGTGGTTAACACCAAAACGCTTGAAGCCAATCCGGCTTTTGGTAAAGCCTTAACCGGTGCCTGGTATGAAATCATGGCAAAAATGCAAGGAGGTGATGAAGAAGCTCTGACAATGATGGCCGTTGCTTCTGGTACCGATCTTGCCGGTTATAAAGCACAGTTAGATGCGACCAACATGTTCTATACCGCAACTGAAGCTGTCACTTTTGCAGAGAGTGAACAGCTGCAATCGACGATGAAACACATTACGGATTTTTCTTTTGACCATGGCTTACTGGGCGACGGCGCGATGAATGCTGACTTTATCGGTATTGCTTATCCAAACGGTGAGGTGGCTGGCGATAAAAACAACGTCAAGCTCCGGTTTGATTCCAGCTTTATGAAAATGGCAGCGGATAACGCTCTCTAAAGTTTGTAATTCAGGGAGTTTCTCGTGAAGAGAATTATCAATCAGCGACCAGGGATGGTAGGTAAATGCATTCTGGGATTATTGCCATTCGTTATCATTGGACTGGTGTATTTTTACTTTTCCAATGAACGGCTGGCGATTAACCCCAATGATAAGTTGATGCCATCGTTCCAGTCTTTTGTGAACACCATTTCCTATATGGCTTTTGAACCCAACAAACGTACGGGTGAGTACTTATTGTGGGCGGATACAGCGGCTAGTTTACAAAGACTGGGCTTAGGCGTCGCCATCAGTGCACTGATTGGTCTGGTGGTTGGCATTATGATCGGCATTATTCCTCTCGTCAGAGCAGGAATAGCACCGGTCATTACCATTATTTCACTGGTGCCGCCTTTAGCCATTCTGCCGATATTGTTCATCATCTTTGGTCTAGGCGAACTCTCCAAAGTGATGCTGATTGTGCTTGGCATTACGCCGTTTCTGATTCGCGATGTACAACTCAGGGTGATGGCCTTACCCAATGAAATCATTATCAAAGCCCAGACATTAGGTGCCAACAGCTGGCAACTGATTCTGCGGGTGGTATTACCCCAGGTATTACCCAAATTGATTGACGCGGTTCGTTTGAGTCTGGGTTCGGCCTGGTTATTTTTGATTGCAGCAGAGGCCATCTCTTCTACCGAAGGGCTTGGTTATCGGATTTTCTTGGTCAGACGTTATATGTCGATGGACATCATTTTGCCTTACGTGGTGTGGATCACGCTGTTGGCCTTTTTGATGGATTTTCTGCTGAGACGCTTATCACAACGTGTTTTCCCTTGGCATTCGGCTGACCAAGGGGAAGGCAAATGAACGATATCAAAATCAAAAACCTATGGAAGGAATACGGCGACAATATCGTGCTGGAAAATATTAACCTGGATGTCAAAGCCGGCGAGTTTGTTACGCTGGTTGGTGCATCTGGTTGTGGCAAAACTACTTTCCTGAAAATGCTGTTAGGCACAGAGCAACCCACACGCGGTGAGCTGCTATTAAACGGCAAGCCAATTGCTAACGAACCTGGTGCTGACCGCGGCATTGTGTTTCAGAAATACTCGGTATTTTCGCATCTCAATGTTGTAGAAAACGTGATGCTCGGAGAAGAGTTTAAGGAATCTCCAATACTTGGACGCTGCTTTGGCAAAAAACGTCAGGCCATTCGTGAGCGAGCGGTTGCTTTGCTGGAAAAAGTCGGACTCGGCCACGCATTAACTAAATACCCCAGCGAATTGTCAGGCGGTATGCAGCAACGTTTGGCAATCGCTCAGGCATTAATTAAACAACCACAGATCCTGTTACTGGATGAACCCTTTGGCGCACTGGATCCCGGTATTCGCTCAGATATGCATGAGCTGATTCTGGATATCTGGCGTGAGACCAACATCACCATTTTTATGATCACCCATGATCTGTCCGAAGGTTTTTCTCTAGGCACACAGCTGCTGGTTTTTGATAAACAGCGACTTGATCCCGATCAGCCCAACCGCTATGGCGCGTCAATCACCTATGACATACCGGTAGGTCGTTCCAGAAAAACCCCAATGACCGATATTCAAGATAAGACACAACAGGCACTACAAAATGACTGAAAAAAACAAAGACAAAGACGTTTTATATCAAGACAACCTGCCGGGCGGAGCCCACTGGTCAATGCTAATGCGAAAAGGCACGACTCTTCGGCTGATTGACCAGGATGGCGGTGCCAATGTTGGCATGTTGTTTTACAACCCGGAGAATACGCTGGAACGCTACAACGCCCCCGATACTTTGAAATGTCAGCACACCTTCAAACTCACCAAAGGCCATTGTCTTTATTCCGATATGGGCCGTATCTTCTGCTCGATCACTGAAGATACCGTGGGCTGGCACGATACCGTTGGCGGCAACCTGACCAATGCTGCGTTGCAGGCTAAATGGGGCGTCAAAAATTACCAACAGTTTCGGAATGATTGGACCATCAGTGGCGAACAGGCCTTTTTGGTCGAATTGGCCAAATACGGT
>JAMDEF010000039.1 GCA_023488305.1 Gammaproteobacteria bacterium
ATGGATCTTCAGCTGAACCGATGGATGTACTGGTTAACGATACCTTGATCGCCCATGGTGAGGTGGTCGTGGTCAATGATAAATTCGGTATTCGACTGACTGACGTTATTAGTGCTGCTGAGCGGATTAAAAAACTGCGATGAAATATTGGCACATTATTTCAGCTGCTCTGATTTCCGTATTGCCTTTAACGGTGAATGCAGAAACTATGAGGTCTGCTCCGGTTACTGCCAGTACGTTATTACAAACCATATTTGGTTTAATCGCAGTGCTTGCGGTCATCCTATTTCTCGGCTGGATGTTAAAACGCAGTCAATTGTTTCACGCAGCACATCATGGTCAGCTCAAAGTTCTGGGCGCCATTTCATTAGGTGCCCGCGAAAAAGCCGTTTTGATACAAGTCGGTGAACAACAATTGTTACTCGGCGTCACACCTCAGCAAATTAATACCTTGTATACCTTGCCTGAACCGTTGTCGGTTCGGGAAATGCCGACCAAAACCGGTGATTCATTTGCTGACCGTCTCAAACAAATGATGCAGCAACGAGGCAACCCATGATGCGGTTTGGATTATTGCTGGTCTGTATGCTGTTGCCAGGGCTGGCATTAGCAGAACCAGGGATTCCGGCTTTGACCTTGTCCACCGGCGAAGATGGATCACAAAGTTATTCGTTAACCTTGCAAATCCTCGCATTGATGACCGTGCTGACATTGTTGCCAGCCGCGTTGTTAATGATGACGTCTTTTACCCGAATCATTATTGTGCTGGCGATTCTGCGTCAGGCCATGGGTGTGCAATCAACACCTTCCAATCAAATCATGATTGGTTTGGCTTTATTTTTAACTTTTTTTATCATGTCGCCGGTCTTCAGTAATGCCTACGAAACCGGTGTAAAACCCTACTTGGATGGTGATATTGAAGCCACCCAAGCAATAGAACAGGTCAGTCTGCCATTTCGCGAATTCATGCTGGCACAGACCCGTGAAAGTGATATTGAACTATTTGCCGAAATTGGTGGCTACGCCGCTATTGATAGTCCTGAAGAAGTGCCATTTAGCTTATTGCTACCGGCGTTTGTAACCAGCGAGTTGAAAACGGCTTTTCAGATTGGTTTTCTGATTTTCGTACCCTTTTTGATCATCGATTTGGTGGTTGCGTCAGTACTGATGGCAATGGGCATGATGATGTTATCGCCAATGCTGATTTCACTACCGTTTAAACTGATGTTATTTGTATTAATCGATGGTTGGGCATTATTAATGGGAACGCTGGCTTCCAGCTTTTATATCTAGCCATGACGCCTGAAACCGTTTTAACCGTGATGCAACAAACGTTGGAAGTGATTACATTGCTTATCATCGTTATATTGATTCCAGCATTAGTTGTCGGTTTATTGGTAAGCATGTTTCAGGCCGCCACCTCAATAAATGAACAAACCTTAAGCTTTATTCCTAAATTACTGGTCACCATTACCGTGTTAATGATTGCCGGTCCGTGGATGCTAAGTTTGGTGACCAATTACGCAGTTCGCCTGTTTGAAAACATTCCCTATTTGATAGGTTAACGATGAACCTGTCGATCGCAGAAATCAGTGCGATACTCGGTGTATATCTCCTACCGTTGTTTCGTATTGGCGGCATGGTTATGGTCGCCCCTATTTTCAGCAGTAACTTTATCAATGTACGTACCCGGCTAATTATTGCTCTGGCCATCACTTTGGTGGTGGTGCCAACTATCAACACCCCGATACCAGTAGTTTCACCTTTAAGTGCTCAAGGCATCTTGCTAATTGCACAGGAAGTGATGATTGGCATCTGTATGGGTTTTATGTTGCAACTGTTAATTAATGCTTTCATTGTCGCAGGGCAAATTATTGCTATGCAGATGGGGCTTGGTTTTGCATCCATGGTCGATCCGCAAAATGGCACCACCGTTCCGGTTATCAGTCAGTTTTATATGATTTTCATCACCTTGATGTTTCTCAGTATCAATGGACATCTCGTGCTAATTCAGGTGATGGCGGAGAGTTTTATAAGCTTACCAGTTGGCGCTGGGGGCATTGCTGTTGAGAGCTTTCGGGATATCGCCAGCTTGGCCAGCTGGATGTACGCTGCCGGTGTCATAATTGCTTTACCGGCAATTGGCTCGTTGATGATGGTGAATCTGGCTTTCGGTATTTTATCTCGTGCAGCTCCACAAATCAGTCCATTTTCCATCGGCTTTCCATTAACCATTGGTCTGGGTTTTGTAATTATTTACATTACCTTGCCTGCAGTAGGTAATCATCTGGTCAATTTTGCTGATCAGATGCTGCAAATGATTCGTCTGTTGGTGATCAACAATGGCTGAACAAGATAGCGGTCAAGAACGTAACGAAGCCCCCTCGGGCAAACGACTACAGGACGCCCGTGAAAAAGGTCAGGTTCCCCGCTCTCAGGAATTAAGCACGGTTGTAGTGCTAGTTGCCAGTGCCGTGGCGATGTTATTTGTCGGTGGCAATTTAATCAGCAGTCTCGGCGAAGTGATGACGCAATCATTTTCACTAAATCGCAAGCTGATCATGGATCCGCATATGATGGCCCAACAGCTTATCCTTGCTTTAAAAATCATGGCCTGGGATGTCGGGAGTTTTCTTGCCATAACGCTGATAGCGGCACTGTCCGCCCCGGCACTGATTGGTGGCTGGAATTTTTCCACACAGGCCATTGGCGTCAAACTGGAGAAGATGAGCCCGCTCCGCGGCATTAAGCGGATGTTCGGACCTCAAGGTCTGGTTGAATTGAGCAAAGCCCTCGGTAAGTTTCTTCTGGTTGGCAGTATCGGCACGCTGATTTTGTGGAATCTGCGTGACCGATTATTGACACTGGGTCGCCAGGAAGTTCACTCAGCGATGACCGAGTTAGGTTATATCGTTTTGTGGGGATTTTTAGCCATTTGTGCCAGCCTGATTTTGATTGCTTTGATTGATGTTCCGTTCCAGAAATGGAATCACACCAAACAACTTCGCATGACAAAACAGGAACTTAAAGACGAAAATAAAGAAACCGAAGGCAGCCCGGAAGTCAAAGGGCGGATCCGCAGAATGCAGATTCAACTGTCTCAACAACGCATGATGCAAGATGTTCCAAAAGCCGATGTAATCATCACCAACCCGACACACTATGCCGTGGCGCTGCGTTATGACCAATCAAAATCCGGCGCACCTATTGTGGTCGCTAAAGGAGCTGATCTGATTGCTCAACAAATCAGAATGGTTGGTGATACCCACGAAGTCCCCATTATCTCTGCTCCTCCGCTGACTCGAGCCGTGTATTACAGCACGGAAATCGGTCAGGAAATTCCATCTGGTCTATATATTGCAGTAGCCCAGATATTGGCGTTTGTCTTCCAATTGAGACGATATAAAAACACTGGCGGTAATAAGCCAAATCTCAATACTGAAGATCTGCCGATACCTGATGAATTTAAACGAGATGAGTAGTCAATGGAGAATACAAGCCTGACAAGCCGTTTAGGCGTAGCGTTAAACGGTAATGTCGCGACCCCAATGTTTCTGGTGGCCTTGCTGGCCATGGTGGTCATTCCCCTACCGGCATTTATGCTGGATATGTTATTCAGCTTCAATATTGCATTATCACTGACCATCGTGCTGGCCAGTGTCTATGTCAGAAAACCTCTACAGTTTGCTGCTTTCCCGACCATTCTTTTATTAGCCACACTGCTAAGACTAGCTTTGAACGTGGCTTCCACCCGTATTGTATTGCTGGAAGGTCATACCGGAACAGCGGCTGCCGGCGATGTGATTGAGGCGTTTGGATCGTTTGTTATTGGTGGTAATTACGCAGTTGGTCTGGTGGTGTTTGCCATTCTGGTCATTATCAACTTTGTGGTAGTCACCAAAGGTGCTACTCGTATCGCTGAAGTAATCGCCAGCGTTTTTGGCTCTTCGATGCCAGGTAAACAAATGGCGATTGATGCTGATTTGAATGCGGGATTGATTGATCAGGATGAAGCGCGTCGCCGTCGTGAAGAGATCATGCAGGAATCGGATTTCTACGGATCAATGGATGGTGCTAGTAAATTTGTTCGTGGTGATGCGATTGCTGGGATATTGATCTTATTTATCAACATCATCGGTGGTTTTATTATCGGCGTAATGCAACATGGTCTGACTTTTTCTGAAGCAGCTCATAACTACACATTGCTCACCATTGGTGATGGTCTGGTCGCACAAATTCCTTCGTTGTTATTGGCTGCATCTGCCGGTCTATTGGTCACCCGCTCCACCGCTGATCAAGATATCGGTGAACAGATCTTCTCTCAGCTGTTAAAAGAGCCAAAAACGCTGGCGATTACTTCCGGCATTATCGGTGGTATGGGTCTTATTCCAGGTATGCCGAATGTGCCGTTTTTATTATTGGCAGGGGCCGGTGCTGGTAGTGCATGGTTGATTGCGCAGCGTCAAAAAGCCGCCACGCTGGCGACAGCCCCACCGCCACAACAGGAAATCAGTCGTGAACAACGTGAACTCAGTTGGGATGACTTAAGCCCGGTTGATCCGATTGGCCTGGAAGTCGGTTATCGACTCATTCCTCTGGTTGATAAAAATCAGGGTGGCCAATTAATGAATCGTATTAAAGGCATTCGTAAAAAGATCTCTCAGGAAATGGGCTTTTTAATTCCACCGGTACATATTCGCGACAATCTGGATTTGTCCCCCACCGCCTATCAAGTCACGTTATTTGGGGTGACATTTGGGGAGGCAGAGGTTTATCCGGATCGGATGCTGGCCATTAATCCAGGTCAGGTTTTTGCTCAGTTGGAAGGTATTCGCATCAAAGATCCTGCGTTTGGTCTGGATGCTATCTGGATCGAACCCAGCCAGAGAGAACATGCCCAGGCCCAAGGTTACACCGTGGTTGATGTCGACACAGTGATAGCAACGCACCTAAGCAAAATTTTGCAGAATCATGCACATGATTTGCTGGGCCGCGAAGAAGTCCAACATCTGCTGGACAATCTCGCCAAAATCGCGCCAAAACTGGTGGAGGGTCTGGTGCCAGATACCGTTCCTCTTGGCACCGTACAAAAAGTTTTACAAAACCTGTTACAGGAAAATATTCCAATCCGTGATATCCGTACTATCAGCGAAGCGATTGCTGAGCAAGCAGCGCGCAATCCGGATCCCGAAGCCATTACTGCTGCAACCCGCATGGCATTGGCACATTCAATTGTCCAGCACATCAACGGCACCCAACCTGATTTACCAATAATCACTTTAGATCCAGAGCTGGAACAGATATTGCTAAAAACATTACAGGCATCGGGAGAAGGCGGAGCAAGTTTGGAACCGGGACTCGCTGAGAATATGCATAGAAATTTACAAGATGTTGCACAAAGACAGGAAATGTCCGGTGAAGCCGCCATTTTGGTGGTTCAGGCAGGCTTACGAGGCTGGATTTCCCGCTTTATTCGACACGCGATTCCAGGACTACATGTTTTGTCCTACAACGAGATTCCAGATGATAAACAAATACGCATTGTGGCAAATGTGGGTCGATAACAAGAAGGTGATGTGATGAAAATTAAACGTTTCCAGGCGGCAGATGTACGTCAGGCCATCCGCGAAGTACGTGAAGTACTCGGTCCGGATGCCGTTATCCTCTCGAATACACGCGTTGATGGCGGCGTAGAGATTGTCGCTGCAACAGATTATGACGAGACGCAATTCCGTCGTCAGGCTGCGGTGACGCGTCAGGTTGTAGAAGAACCAAAAATTGAAATCGACCCAGTCCAACCGGCTGCACCTGCTTATGTCGCACCACAGCAGAATATCTGGTCACAGGAACCAACTCTGGTACAGATGCGTAAGGAAATTGCCAGCCTGCGGGATATGCTGCAAAACCAGTTATCCGATTTGACTTGGAAAGACATGGCTAGACAGAGCCCGACGCAAATGCAGGTATTACAACGGCATATGCGGATGGGAACCGATGTAGAACTAGCTAAACAACTGGTTCAAGCAAGTCAAGGAATTGATGATTTGGAAACCGCATGGCGTCAATCGTTAGGAAAATTGGCGGCGCAGATCCCGTTGTCCGATCAGGATATCATTGAAAAAGGCGGCATTATGGCGCTGGTCGGTCCGACAGGAGTCGGCAAAACCACAACCATTGCCAAACTGGCGGCGCGTTGTGCATTGAAACATGGCGCACGTCAGGTCGGCTTAATCACTACAGATTGTTATCGTATCGGTGGTCAAGAACAATTGCGTAGTTATGCCCGTATTCTAGGTGTTACGTTACGCGTAGCACGAAATCATCAAGAACTCGGCGAAGCGCTTAACGATATGCTTGATCGGCGCTTTATCCTGATCGATACTGCAGGTATGAATCCACGTGATATGCAGCTAACACAAAAAATCGCTATGTTAATGCAGCATTCGCCGCGCATTCGTCATTTCCTGACGATCTCTGCGACCACCCAAAACCCTGCTCTGAGTGATATCATTAAAGCGTTTTCGCATCTTAATTTAAGCGGCTGCATCCTCACTAAAACTGATGAAAGCAGCAGCCTTGGTGGTGCGGTATCTGCAATTATTCGCCATCAACTGCCTCTGGCTTATATCTGTGATGGTCAACAAGTGCCTGAAGATCTCGGTCTGGCGCGACCTAACAGCTTAGTCAATCAAGCCAGCGAGTTGATGCAATCTGAACAACAAGCACTGGATCCCCAAACCGTATCCAGTTATGGAGGTTTTGCCGCTTATGGCTGACGCACCCCAAGATCAGGCAAGTGGTCTGCGAAAAATGACTCATGTGCCAAAACCCGTGAAAGTAATCGCGATTGCCAGTGGTAAAGGCGGCGTGGGTAAAACCAATGTCACCGTCAATATTGGCGTTGCTCTGGCAACACAGGGAAAGAAAGTTGTGTTGCTGGATGCTGATCTGGGTCTGGCTAACATCGACGTTATGCTGGGTCTGCACCCGCAATTCAACCTGCTGCATGTACTTGAGGGTGATAAAAGCCTGAAAGATATTATGGTTGATGGTCCTTCAGGTTTACAGATTATTCCTGCCGCTTCTGGCGTTAAAAAAATGGCTGAACTCAGCCCGGCTGAACATGCCGGTATGATTCAGGCATTCAGCGAACTGGATGACCACATTGATATTCTGCTGATCGACAGCGCTGCAGGTATTGCTGACAGCGTTGTCAGCTTTACTAAAGCCGCCCAGGAAGTCATCGTTGTGGTTTGTGATGAGCCCGCCTCTATTACCGATGCTTATGCACTTATTAAATTACTGAGTCGCGAACATGGCGTCGAACGTTTTCATATTATTGCCAATATGGGACGCAGTATTCAGGAAGGTCGTGAATTATTCGATAAAATCTCACTTGTCTGTGATCGTTTTCTGGATGTAACCCTTAACTTTATGGGGATTGTGCCTTTTGATGAAGATCTTCGTCGGGCCGTCAAAAAGCAACGTGCTGTGGTGGAATTTTTACCCCGCAGTAAATCCGCCATTGCCTTTCAACATCTGGCCAAAAAAATTGATTACTGGCCTGTTGCCAAACAACCGAGGGGGAATATGGAGTTTTTTGTAGAGCGTCTTATACAGGCTAGCTTGGAAGCCGGTTAGGATGATTGGTGTAAGCATGTATCCCAACCAAGTCTCAGAACTCAGCCAGCATCAGCTCATTGAGCAGCATGGTGGTTTGGTAAAACGTATCGCTTATCACTTAGTTGCTCGCCTCCCTCACACTGTCGATGTAAATGATTTAATTCAGGCCGGCATGATTGGTTTACTGGATGCTTCTCATCAGTACAAAGCCAGTCAAGGTGCCAGTTTTGAAACCTATGCAGGTATTCGTATTCGCGGTGCGATGCTTGATGAAATTCGTCGTAATGATTGGGCACCACGCTCGGTACATCGTAAAGCTCGTGAGATTGCTGAAGTTATGCATCAACTGGAACAACAGCTGGGTCGATCGCCGCTTGATGTGGAAGTAGCCAATGCGATGGACATTACACTGGAAAGTTACCATCAGCAATTACAAGATGCCTCTGGCCACCAGGTGTTCAGCCTGGATGATATGACCGATAATCAGTTAACTGATGGCGATTCTTTTGGCAGTGATGAAATTGGACCTGCTGAAATTACAGAAAATAACAATTTTGAACAGGCTTTAGCAGAAGCGATAGACGCTCTACCCGAACGTGAGCGGCTACTGATGAGCCTGTACTATAATGAAGAATTGAATTTGAAAGAAATTGGTGAAGTACTCGGCGTCAGTGAGTCACGTGTCAGTCAAATCCACACGCAAACCGTGGTGAGATTGCGTAGTAAACTTCGCGATTGGATGCAGTAATTTTGGGAGGTATACCTTGGATAAAAATATGAAAATCCTCATTGTGGATGACTTTTCTACAATGCGACGGATTATCAAAAATCTATTACGCGATCTTGGTTTCAATAACACCATTGAAGCCGATGATGGTTTAACCGCCCTACCCATTTTGAATGCCGGTGGTATTGATTTTCTAGTGACCGATTGGAATATGCCAGGCATGCAAGGTATCGATCTGCTTAAAACCGTGCGCGCCGACCCTAAATTATCGACTTTACCGGTGTTGATGGTTACTGCCGAGACTAAGCGAGAACAAATCATTGAAGCCGCCCAGGCTGGCGTGAATGGTTATATCGTCAAACCCTTTACTGCCGCAACTTTAAAAGAAAAAATAGAGAAAATCTTCGAACGTATTAACGCCCAATAAACCGCTGGAAAGGAAGTTATGGAAGCTCTGAATAAAACAGAACAACTTGAAGCCGCCCGGGCGCTGATTAATGCGATCGAACAGGATGACGATGATCGTATCAAAACTGAACTAATGGCCTTAACCAATGCTCGCGAAAGTGCGTTATTTCAGCAAATTGGCAAACTGACTCGCGAACTTCATGAAGCATTGAATAATTTCAAAGTCGATGCCCGACTAGTTGATTTGACTCACAATGATATGCCGGATACCCGGGATCGTCTGAACTACGTTATTCAAACCACCGAAGAAGCTGCACATAAAACACTGGGGTACATTGATAAAACCCTACCTTTGGCTAATGAATTGAAACAAACTGCCGCTAAGCTCAATGAAAGCTGGCAACGCTTTCGAAATCGGGAAATGTCAGCAACAGAATTCCGTGATTTGAGCCGGGAAATTGAAGCTTACTTACCTGTGGTGACTATGCATGCTGGAGAAATACACAATAACCTATCTGAAATGACCCTGGCACAGGGCTTTCAGGACTTAACCGGACAGGTTTTACGCCAGGTCATTGGACTGGTGGAAGAAGTTGAAACCAATCTGGTGAAGCTGGTTAAGGTGGCAGGACAACCTCAGCAAAGTGGAGAAGCGAAAGTTGTTGATCCCTTAAAAGCAGAAGGACCGCAGATAAACGCTAAAAATAAACCGAATGTGGTCAACAATCAGGACGATGTGGATGATTTGTTATCCAGTCTTGGTTTTTAGAAGGACAGGAGCATGGCCTTAGATACAGATGATGAAATTCTGCAGGATTTTCTGGTTGAGGCAGAAGAAATTCTTGATGGATTGAATGAGCAATTGGTTGCTCTGGAAACACAACCACAAGATAAAGATTTACTGAATTCCATTTTTCGAGGCTTTCACACTATCAAAGGTGGTGCTGGCTTTTTAAGTCTCGAGGCCATGGTCAATCTTTGCCATAAAGGCGAAGACGTTTTTAATCTGCTACGCCAGGGTGAACGCCTGGTTGATGCAGAAATGATGGACACCTTTCTTAAGGTGCTGGATAGTCTCAACAGCATGTTTGCTGAGGTCAAAGCTGGCTCTTTCCCAACTGAGGCCGATCCTGAGATTATTCAACAATTAGCAGCCTATTTATCCGGTGATGCCCCTGTGGCCGCAGCTGAACCAGAACCCATTCCTGAACCTGAGCCCGTCGCTGTTGCAGCTCCATCGGATAATTCTGCAGCGAGCGATGATATTACGGATGATGAATTTGAGGCGTTACTGGATCAGCTTCATGGCAATGCCGCACCAGGCATTACTCCACCCGCTGCACCACCTAAAGCAGAGCCAGTCAAAACCAGCGGTAATGATGAGATTTCTGAAGAAGAATTTGAAGCATTATTAGACGAATTACAAGGTAAAAAACCTGCGGCTAAAACTCCACCGCCAACACCTAAACCCGCCCCACCAGCAAAACAACCTATTCCTCCGAAAGTTGATAATGCGGCATCAGACGATGATGGTGACAGCATAACTACTGTAAAACCGGCCGCTGCAGCGCAGGCAGCAGCTACTCCTCAGGCAAAAGCAGCAGCCGATACCAGTGTTCGGGTAGATACTGCCAGACTAGATGAAATAATGAATATGGTAGGTGAGCTGGTATTGGTACGTAACCGTATTAATACGCTCGAAGCCGCTTTCGAAAATGAAGAAATGGCCAAAGCAGTTAATAATCTGGCTGTCGTCACTGGCGACCTGCAAACCGCGGTAATGAAAACCCGCATGCAGCCAATTAAAAAGGTATTTGGCCGTTTCCCCCGCGTGGTACGTGATTTAGCTCGCAGCTTGAAAAAAGACATTAATCTTGAGTTACGTGGTGAAGAAACAGATTTAGATAAGAATTTGGTCGAAGCCTTAGCTGATCCATTAGTGCATCTGGTTCGCAATGCAGTTGATCATGGCGTGGAAATGCCCGATGTACGAGAAGCATCAGGAAAATCAAAACAAGGTCTAATCGTGCTCGCCGCTGCACAGGAAGGTGATCATATTCTGTTAACCATTTCAGATGATGGTGCAGGTATGAATCCTGAAGTGTTACGTCGCAAAGCCGTAGAAAAAGGCATGATGGATGAAGAAGCAGCTTCCCGACTAACCGAATCCGAATGTTTTGCGCTGATTTTTGCTCCAGGCTTTTCCATGAAACAGGAAATTTCTGATATTTCCGGTCGTGGTGTGGGCATGGATGTGGTCAAGACGAGTATTTCCAAGCTAAACGGCGTGATTGATATTCAATCTGAAATCGGCAAAGGCACAACGCTTTCCATTAAAGTGCCATTAACTCTGGCTATCATGCCCACTTTGATGGTGATGCTGGGCAATCAGATTTTTGCCTTTCCGTTAGTCAGTGTGAATGAAATTTTTAACCTGGATTTGAATAAAACCAATACCGTAGATGGCCAACAAACAGTTATTGTACGAAACAAAGCTTTGCCATTATTTTATTTGCGTAAATGGCTCACCAAACAGAATGTTGCCGAACGTAAGGCAACAACTGAGCATGTCGTTATTGTCAATGTTGGCACGCGTAAAGTAGGTTTCGTTGTTGACCAACTGATAGGGCAGGAAGAAGTCGTCATAAAACCTCTTGGCGCTCTGCTGCACGGCACCAAAGGTTTTGCTGGAGCAACCATTACCGGTGATGGACGTATTGCACTTATTCTCGATTTCCCAGAGTTAATGAATACCTACGCACATCGAAATTATTAAGGATATTTGTGACTGTAAAGGTACTGATTGTTGATGATTCAGCATTTTTCCGCCGGCGACTGACTGAAATCATTAACGCCGATCCACGGCTGGAAGTTATTGCCAGTGCAGCTGATGGTTTAGAAGCGGTAGAACAAGTATCTCGTTATAGACCCGATGTGGTCACCATGGATCTGGAAATGCCTCTGCTGGATGGTATTGGTGCCGTCAAAAAAATTATGCGGCGACGCCCTACTCCGGTATTAATGCTGTCAACGTGGACCACTGATGGTGCCAAAGCAACATTGGATGCTTTAGATGCAGGGGCTATGGACTTTTTACCTAAACGGTTTGAAGACCTGGCACAGGATAAAGCCAGCGCTCGTCAAAAACTCTGTGACCGCATTAATTTTCTGGCAACCCATTCTAAGCCCAATAAACAAACATCCATTGTTAAAGCTCCCGAACAAGTCAGCACACCAGTTATTCCTGCTGAAAAGAAGAAAATAGAATTAGTAGTGATTGGTACTTCCACCGGTGGACCAGTAGCATTACAGAATGTGTTGTCACAATTACCGGCTAATTTTCCATTTCCGATTATTCTGCTGCAGCACATGCCAGCGACTTTTACGCCGTCATTTGCTGAACGGTTAAATTCACAATGTGAGATTCAGATTAAAGAGGCTCAACAAAATGATCCCCTGCGTCCAGGTGTTGCTTATTTGGCTCCTGGTGGCCAACAGTTATTGCTGAAAGGTCGACGAGGTCAACTATATTTACAAGTCGATCCCGGCTCTGAAAATGCCACTTACCGCCCCTGTATTGATGTTACTCTGGAATCCGTCTCACAGATTTGTCCGGCACAAACCCTGACCATTATTCTCACCGGAATGGGGGCTGATGGTTGTGAGGGTGCAATAAAAATGCATCAAAAAGGCGCGACTGTTTGGGCTCAAGACCAACAAAGCAGTACCATCTACGGCATGCCTATGGCCGTTGCCAAGGCAGGAATAGCGGATAAAATTTTGAGCCTGACGGAAATCGGTAAACTACTGACGGCGCTTAAATAGCCATGGATATTCTCAGCATACTGGGGTTATTAATTGGATTTGGCGCCATCATTGTCGGCCAGTATCTGGAAGGTGGGCATCTTGATACCATTCTTAACGCCGTAGCGCTGTTAATCGTATTAGGCGGCACGCTTGGCGCGGTGATGTTACAAACACCGATGAATACTTTTATACGTGCGCTCAAGATGACCGTGTGGATATTTAAACCACCTCAACAATCCGCTAAACGATTATTAGAGAAAATTCTCGACTGGAACCAAATCGCCCGACGTGAAGGTTTACTCCGTCTGGAAGCAATGGCCCTGCAAGAATCCGATATCTTCACCCAAAAAGGCTTACAGCTTATTGCTGACGGAGCCGAACCAGAAATCATTCGGGAAATATTGGAAACTGATCTCGATATTATGGAAAACAACGATTTGCAGGCAGCTAAAGTCTATGAGGCCATGGGCGGTTACTCGCCAACCATTGGTATTATTGGCGCCGTATTAGGATTGATCCATGTGATGGGTAATTTGGCGGACCCTTCATCATTGGGCTCGGGTATCGCAGTAGCGTTTGTTGCAACTATCTATGGTGTCGGCTTGGCCAATTTATTGTTTTTACCTGTGGGCAATAAACTCAAAACACTGGTGCAACGTCGCACTCAATTACAGATGATGTTGATTGATGGCTTGATCAGCGTGGCTGACGGAGATAATCCACGCAATATCGAGAGCCGTCTGCAGGCATATTTAAGTTAATTATGGCCCGCAGAAAACGGCATGAAGAACCCGAAAACCACGAACGCTGGTTGGTTTCCTATGCTGATTTCATTACCTTGTTGTTTGCATTTTTTGTCGTGATGTATTCCATCTCTTCAATTAATGAGGGTAAATACCGGGTATTGTCTGAAACCTTGGAAAGCGTGTTTTCGCAGCCCAGTCGCAGCAGTGATCCGATTCAGGTCGGTGAAGTTAGTCGTGGACAGGGTGAACGTGTCGCCTCTCCCGGCAAGCCGGATGTTCCTGATTTTGAAATTGAGCTGCCGGAACTGCCTAAAGAAAGACCACCGATTTCTGAGCAAAGTGTGCGTACTATTAATGATATTTCACAACAACTCAGCAGTGCGCTTGCAGATTTAATTACCAATGAAGATGTAACGATTAAACAAACCGAAGATTGGTTAGAAGTAGAGATTAACTCCAATTTTCTGTTCGCCAGTGGTGATGCACGGTTGGCCCGTGAAGCCGTGCCGGTAATTGGTCAAATCGCAGATGTACTTGCTCCGGTTGCAAACCCGCTACAAGTCGAGGGTTTTACTGACGATCAACCTATTAATACACCTCGTTTCCCGTCAAACTGGGAATTATCAGCTGCCAGAGCCGCCAGTGTGGTCAATTTATTGGATCGCTTTGGCATCGAGCCGGGCCGAATGTCCGCTATTGGTTATGGCGAATTCAAACCCATTGCTGATAATGAAACCGAAGCTGGCAGACAAAAAAACCGCCGTGTTGTTTTAGTTATTTTGGGTAGTCAGGAAAGTCGAAGGACTCTTGAAGTATTTGATGAACAATTAAATCAACCTGCAACAAAAGTAGATAACATTCGCACGCCGATTACTGACAGCCTGACCTCGCCAATTTTGGCACCCGCTGATATAGGCGAAACCTCACCATGACAGTCTGGGCTATTGCCAATCAAAAAGGTGGAGTTGGCAAAACTACTACCGTGGTGAGTTTGGCCAGCCACCTTGCGTTGAAAGGTCATTCCACATTATTGGTGGATATGGATCCGCATGGTTCATTGACCACCTACTTTGGTTTTGATCCTGACACCATCGAACACAGCATTTACACCTTGTTTCAACAGTCAGACCAGCAGCCGCTAAATGCAATATTCAAAACATTAAAAAAAGACCAGTAGGAGAATATTTACCTGTTACCGGCAGCTACGGCCATGGCCACCTTGGATCGTCAGTTAGGCATTCAGAGTGGTAAAGGGTTGGTTATTCACAAAACCCTGCAGCAACTTCATGACCGTTTTGAATATGTATTGATAGACTGCCCGCCTATGCTGGGCGTGTTGATGGTAAATGCACTTGCGGCCTGTGATGAATTATTAATCCCGGTACAAACCGAATTTTTGGCGTTGAAAGGACTTGAACGCATGTTGCATACCCTACAGCTGATCAATCACTCACGCCAACACAAACTGCCTTATTTGATTGTGCCGACCATGTTTGATCGCCGGACTCGCGCCGGCACGCAAACTTTATTGAAAATGCAGCAAGATCACGAGGCAAATCTTTGGCAAGACGCTATCCCGATTGACACGCAATTTCGTGATGCCAGCAAGTCAGGTATCCCGTTACCCGCGCTTAATCTTGAAAGCCGTGGCAGTATGGCCTATGAACGGTTAATGAAAAAACTCCTCAAAGCCTCTACGTCAAAGTCGGACAAAAATGTCTAAGCCAACACAAATCAAAGAACCTCAGCAAGCTTTGGCAGCGTATCTGCAAGAGTTATTGTTGGATGATGAACTGGAAACACAGGAACAAGCTGCAGGCGAAATCATTGAACCGGTTGCTATAGTTTCAGGGGTTGAACCTGACATCACTGAGACCATCAATACTCTTCCTGAGAAAAAAGGTCAGGCATTGTTGTTTGAAGTTGCCGGTATGCAATTGGCATTGTCACTCGATGAACTGGATGGCATTGAAAACTGGCCGGAAGAAGGTCTGTCACAAATACCAGGATATGCAAGCTATGTGGTTGGCACCTTAAGCCGCCCCAAACAACATACAGAAGTAATTGATCTGACAACATTAATTACCAATCAATCAAGTAATTCAGAAGACAACCGCTACATATTACTAGTGAACAATAAACAGTTAGGATTAGCAGTCTCTGCTATACGTCATGTAGTGAAGCTTGAGGACGAAAATGTGCGTTGGCGACGTGAGCCTGGTCAAAGACCATGGCTGGCTGGTATGTTGATGTCACCATTAAGCAGTATTATTTCATTAACCGAACTATTGAAAATATTACGATAACAGAGCAAAAAAACTGGCACAAACTGTGCTTTGATAGGTTTAGATAAAGAACGTCATAAAATTGGCAGCATCACCTGAGTCAATGTTTTGTGAATAAGGAAACAACAATGAGCGAGCAAGCAAATCAGGCCGGAAATGATCCGATTCTCCAATGGGTTTCTTACCAATTGGAGCAGGAGATATATGGCATCAATGTGATGCAGGTGCAGGAAGTATTACGACCCACTGAAATTGCCCCAGTACCCGGTGCGCCAGATTATGTATTAGGCATCATCAATCTGCGTGGCAATGTCGTTACTGTCATTGATACCCGTAAGCGATTTGGCTTGCCTTCGCGGGAAACGGATGAGGACTCGCGCATTATCATCGCTGAAGTAAATGGCAACGTTATCGGCATGTTGGTCGACAGCGTTGCAGAAGTGGTTTATCTGCATCAATCAGAAATTGACACCGCACCTAATGTCAGCAGTGAAGACAGTTCACGCTTTATTCAGGGTGTCTGTAGTCGAGATAAAAACCTATTGATTCTGGTTGATGTGAACAAACTGCTGAATGACGATGAAATAGCTGATATCGCCAGCTTTTAATGTGATCAAATGGCCGATGAAATTCATCCTGCTCAACCACTGGTGCCCTCCACCCATGTGGACACGCCAGCAGATGAGAAACGGCGATATAAACCGAAAAAGCCGGATGAGCGAAAACCGGATGACCATGAAGACATTCCACCTAAACGGCCGCCTAAAACCGGCATTATTGATGAATATGTGTGATTTTGGGAGCGCATTATGATCTTATATAGCTTATATATCCTGATCGGTTTACTGGGTCTGGTTTTGCTGATAACCAGCTACCGTTTTTTTCGATTAAGTCGAGCACAGGCCAGTCAAATAACCTCTCTGCAACAGCAATTATCAGCTCTTTGCAGTGCGGCGGTGGGTTCAGATGAACGAATTGTGCGATTTGAACAAGCTTTGATGAAGATGCGTGAACAGCAAAACACTATGGATCTGGGGCAACCGCAACAGCAAAGCTACGAGCATGCTATTCGCTTAGCCCGTAAAGGCGTTGATATTAACCAGCTGATTGATAATTGTAATTTAAGTGAAGAAGAAGCTTTATTGATTACCCGCCTGCATGGCGCGCAACGTCATTCCGTAACAGACATACACTAATGCTTCGGCGGCAATGCGCGTTGCGGTTTACCGATTAAATAACCTTGTACAAAGTCGACGCCGAAATCCTGCAGCATTTTCAGCGTATCCCGGTCTTCGACAAATTCCGCCACGGTTTTCTTGCCGAGGCTATGTGAGATATCAATCATTGATTTCACCAATAACTGATCCACCGGATCATTATGTAAATTGGTAATAAAACCACCATCAATCTTCAAAATATCCACCGGGAAGTGTTTTAAATAACTGTACGAGTTAAATCCAGCACCAAAATCATCCAACGCAAATCGACAGCCTAAATGGCGAAGCCTATCCACCATTTGTTTGGTTTGATCAAAGTTGGAAATGGCAGAAGTTTCAGTAATTTCAAAAACTAAACGTGATGGATCAACTCCCGTTTCCAGCAATTTGCGCTCAACCAAAGGATATAAATTTTTATCCAGAAAAATATTCCCTGATAAATTCACTGCCAGAGCAATGTCCCCCGTGATATTTCTGAGTAGTTCAAAGGCATGACTGATAACCCATAGATCAATCTGATGAATCAGTCCCATGGCTTCGGCTACTGGAATAAAATCCTGCGGATAATAAAGTTTGTCACCCTGCCCGCGCATTCGAATCAAACATTCATAATGATTAATTTTGTTTTCTTTCAGCGAATAGATGGGTTGATATTCGAGGATGAAATTTTCTTGTTTTAACGCCGCACGAATTCGGGGTGCCCACTCTACACTATGCCTTAACGCATACATTTCCCGATCTGCGGGGCTGTAGACATGGACACGGTTGCGTCCTCGTTTTTTAGCGGTGTAACAGGCTTGATTGGCGTGAGAGAGGATTTCACCGACGGTCGAGAGGTTGGCTTCAGTAATACATTTAACGCCGATACTGGCAGATAAATGATATTCGTGATCATGAAAGGTAAAACTATAGCCATCAAATAGATCCCTTAGCCCTTCGGCACGAGCAACGGCTGTATCGGGATCAATGGTATCCACTAATACGGCGAATTCGTCTGAACCGATTCTTACCAAGGTATCGCGTACTTTGAAAAAGCCTCGCAGCGAGTTTGCCACCTGCACCAATAAGGTATCGCCAGCCTCATGACCTTCCGCATCGTTGAGCACTTTAAAGCTATCCAAATCGATATAAAACACTGCACTACTGGTATGGAAATTTCGCACCTGGGTTAAGGTGATCTCAAGAGCTTGTTCCAGACGTCGACGATTGGCCAGTCCCGTTAAATCATCATGATTCACGGAAAATTGCAGACGTGCTTCCATCACCCGTAATTGAGCATTTTCATCTTCAATTTGTTGTTGACGAAGATGATAGTGATCGCGCTCGCGTTTAATAGCGAGAGTAGTCATAACAGCCGGAGGCAGGGATTCTGCGGTTAAAGGCCGATATAACAAGGATGTAACACCATGACCCAAATCGGTTAACAGCTGATTATGATTCCATTGGGATTTTTCGGTTAAGGCATAGTGTAGAGTGGGCCGCCACTCATCAAATTGGTCTAGCTTGAGACGCAACTCGCGGGCATTACAATCACCAAGCCGACAGTCGAGAATAATTAAATCAATATCACAGTGATCATCGGCAATGGTCTGTCTCAGCACTTGCATCAGCTTTTCGGGACCAGTTGCGGTGGTTATATTGGTAAAACCGCTCAATGACAACATGGTTTGAAGAAAAGCCAGATCGGATAACCGCGTGCCACCAATCAAAATTCGAGCTGCCAAAAGATCATTTACTTCCGCAGCAGAGATCGGTGCCGTCGGGCTCTGCTCGGATGTCTTTGACATCGGTGACTCAATGGTGAGTAGGGTATTCATCTGTTTTTGTATGCGGTTTCTTATGACCGGTTGTAAATTACATGCAAATGAAAATAGCTGTTTTATATTTTAAAATCAATACTTAATGTCATTTTTGTAATGCTATTTGTAAAGTATTAAAGAACAAACACCATGAAAAGCAGTTAAAAAAATGCCTTGAA
>JAMDEF010000057.1 GCA_023488305.1 Gammaproteobacteria bacterium
GACTTAGCAATAGCCCGTTAGACAGGATGAGGACTAAGTTGTGGGTGAGAAATAAGCTGATAGCCAATAAGCTACCTAGCAGAGCTACAATTAAACTTACAACGACGCCCCATTGCGTTCGGTAACCTTCGGGGAATTCTGATTCCCCTAACGTTTTTAATACGCGCTGAAATTGTCGGGCAGCATAAACTGTTGTAAAACTGCCCAGTAAAATAAACGCCAAACCAATGATAAAAGTCATGGTGGTATTCAGGACCTCTTGTCCGTTGGATAATATTTCAATTAACAGCCCTGAGCGTTCAATTAAAAAACCAAACATGATGAAGGTCAAACCCGTGCGATTCCATGCTAGCAGCGTTCGTTCAGCAGCAAATAAAACACGAGGGTCTTGGAGATAAGACATATCAGCTAAGTTGCCTTTACTTTTCGCTTGCGTAACCAGCCTTTAAGTTTGGCACTAAGTTTGTGAAAAAAACGATGTTTGTTATTAGCCGCCTCACTGGTCAGAAAGTTTATCTGTATAGAACGGCGAGTTCCTTCATAACTCGGATAGCCATGCCAGCAATTATCCGTCACTTTAAATGCCACTAGTGAACCTGGGCCGGGACTTATTTCATCCACATAATCTTCCATGTCGTGAGCATTATTTAAAATTCGCAAACGCCCCGTTGCTGCATCCCAACTTTCATTGAGATAAATCAAAATGGTCACCAACTTGGTTTTCGAATCGGTATGGATGCGGCCATCTTTTTGTCTTGAATAACCGCGTAAGGTCATCATCATTGGCAGATCCATGACCTGCACATCGAATTTATCGCAAATGATCTGCCGAAATTCAGCACTGTCTATCGCATTCAAAAAAGCTTTGAAATCATCCTTAACCGACACATCATCAACATTAAAACTGCCACCATCGTCGATAGCCGGAAAGTCTCCGATAATACGGTCTAATACATCCGAACGGATCGAACGTTCCACCTTAAAAAAAGGAAAAGGAATACGATTGACGGGGGCGGCCTTAAGGGCCTGCATATCCAGTACTGAATTCATATGAGGTTCTCGATACTGCTTGGAGTTTAGAGTAAACAGCATCATATGATAATACAAAACAGCCTATCAATCAGATTGCCAGTTAACGGCAACCGATAAGAGCTTAGATCTATTTTGTTGTTTGCTATAACTTACTGATATGGTCTTTTAGAAATTAACTTGAATTAGCGGGCAGGAGTAAGTAATGACAAAGTGGAGTGAAGGCCGCGTAATAGAAAACAAGCAATGGACAGAAAATTTACATTCAATAAGAGTTGATGCGGCAATTGATGCATTTGATGCTGGCCAGTTTACTCGTCTGGCAATGGAAATTGATGGTGAAGAAGTGAGTCGTCCATTCTCATTGGTCAATGCACCCGCTGAAAAAATCTTGGACTTTTACTTTATCGAAGTTCCTGGCGGGGTATTTTCAACCAAGCTGGCTAAACTTAAAGCTGGAGATAGTATTCAAGTGGCTACCAAGGCCACTGGTTTATTAACACTGAAACAGCTCCCGCCGGCCAAAAAATTATTCTTGCTGGCCACCGGCACTGGGATTGGACCGTTTTTATCAATCATTAAGACTTCAGAGGTCTGGCAACAATTTGAACGGATAAGCTTGGTACATGCCGTTCGTTTTACGAAAGAACTGACCTATCAGCAAACGATTCGCTCCATTGCCGAAAACCATAGTCATCAATTCAGTTACATCCCGATGGTTAGCAGAGAACCTAGTGATTATGCGATTCCTGGGCGGATCCCCGCAGCCATTATGGATAAACAACTGGAATTGCGTGCTGGTGCGCTAATTGATTCTGACTGCCATGTGATGTTATGCGGCAATCCGGATATGGTGCAGGACACCATGGATGTATTGATTGATCGTGGATTAAAAAAGCACAGCCGACGTGAGCCCGGCCATATCAGTATTGAAAAATATTGGTAATTCATCTCAACGCTTGTTATGGTCGAACTACGGTGATAACGAGGTCATTTGAACCAAACAGGTCATAAACGGTCACAAATTGCATAGCACCAGCTCGTTGGTTTTAAAGCAAGATAACTATTCTGTAATACCATCAAATCAATTTTTAATTGCACCATAGAGTCACATTGTGACCTGCATTTGTTTATCAACGGATCACCCAACAATCGTGTTGCAAGATCCAAAACAGGGGAGGGCTCATGTCAGATGTCTGGCAAGACACCATCACCACAGCTGAAACAATACGCCGTGAATTGCATGCTCATCCGGAAATGGGCTGGCAGGAACATCGCACCGCGCAACGTGTTCGTGAGATCCTTAGCTCACTGAATATTGTATGGCGCAGCTGCGCCGGAACCGGCACGGTTGGCATACTTAATCCTAATGGTACTGCCGCACCACATATTGCCCTGCGTGGCGATATGGATGCATTGCCTATTCATGAAGCCACGTTAAAAGCCTGGAGTTCGATGAATGAAGGCTGCATGCATGCCTGTGGTCATGACGGCCACACCGCAACCTTATTAGCAGCGGCCAAATGGCTTAAGTATCACGAAGCTCAGTTAAGCGGCCCGGTCAGCCTGATTTTCCAGCCTGCTGAAGAAGGTGGTCATGGCGCAAGAGAAATGATCAATGACGGCGCGCTTGATGGTGTTGACGAAATTTATGGTTGGCATAACTGGCCTGCCATTCCTTTTGGTCAAATGCTGTGTCCTGATGGCCTGGTGATGTGTGGAAATGGCACTTTTAAAATCACCCTACATGGACAAGGCGGTCATGCCAGTCAGCCAGAACTATGCCGTGACCCGGTGTTAGCGGCCAGTGCGATTACCTTAAATCTGCAACAAATCATCAGCCGTAGACTGGCTCCTCAACAAGCTGCAGTGATCAGCGTGACATCTATTGAAGCACCAAGTGCGCCGACGGTTATTCCGCAGAATGCAGTGCTTGGCGGCAGTATCCGGGTTCCGGACAGAAAAACCCGTGATGAAATTTATCGACTGATTACTGAAATCAGCCAGCAAACTGCGGCAAGTTATGGCGTGGTTGCCGAAGTTGAAAATTTCCCACGCTATGACGCGACCATCAATCACCCGGTGCAAGCCACCCAAATGCGCAGTTTATGGCAGGAACTCAGCGGTGCCGACGCTCTGGACTTTGTCACCGCAACACCAATTATGGCCTCCGAAGATTTCAGTTATTACCTGCAACATATTCCCGGTGCCTTTGCTTTGATTGGCAGTGATGATGGCCCGGATCATCAAGTGCCATGCCATAGCCCTTATTACGACTTTAACGATCGCCTGATACCGGCGGTCACACGATTGTTTTCACGCCTGGTTGGAGTTGGCGTACCTGTTCCGGAGGAACTGCCCTAAATCGTCCCAGTGACGTGTTCAAGAGGAGAATTAAATGAGCATATTTGAAGAAAGAGAGTCTGCGATCCGCGCCTATTGCCGGGTATATCCGGTAGTGTTTGATACCGCGATCAATGCAAGGCAGATCGATGAAAACGGCAAGGAATATATCGATTTCTTTGCTGGTGCCGGCGTATTGAATTTCGGTCATAACAATCAACGTATGACTAAAGCGGTCGTCGATTACATTCAATCCAATGGTGTAACGCATAGCCTTGATATGCATACCACGGCCAAACGTCAGTTTATGCAGCACTTCACCGATACCATCCTTAAACCTCGCAATATGCCGCATAAAATGCAATTTATGGGGCCAACGGGTACCAATGCAGTGGAAGCCGCAATGAAACTGGCCCGACGCGTCACCGGTCGCCAGGA
>JAMDEF010000130.1 GCA_023488305.1 Gammaproteobacteria bacterium
CACAACCCGTCGATTTGGGCGAGATTCGAACAACCTTGGAACAAGGTGGTTTTGAAGATGCTCTGGTTGCCGATTCAGTTGTACAAACCATGCAATATGATGCTGCATTTATGTTGAATCATCTTAAAAATGATCTGGTATTTGACGGTCAAAAGGGTGATAACACAAACTTCCGGGAAAACGGACAATTACGCCAGATTCTGTTGTTGGTTAATAACGATAATAAAATTGTTGCTGAAGCGCCTCTTCGTGGTTTTGATGGCGGGTTAGATAGCCTCGGCAAAGTAACATGCAAGTAATGAGAAATATTAAGGAGAACAATGAATGAAATTTAAAACACTTTTACTAAGTTCAATGATTTTGGCGAGTACTGCTGCTGCGGCGGAACCGACACACCGTTTGTTTGCGACAAACGAGCGTGATAACACAGTTAGTGTTATTGACTCCCGTACCAATAAAGTTGAAGCCACTATCGATGTCGGACAACGTCCACGTGGTATCGGTTTATCACCAGATCAAAAGTACCTGTATGTTGCTATCAGTGAAGATAATGCCATTGCGGTTGTCGACGTAAATACGTTGGAAGTACTTAGAACATTAGATTCTGGTGATGATCCTGAAACTTTCGCAGTCAACCCTGTTAATGGCCATATCGTTGTTTCTAATGAAGACGATGGTGAAGCCACTTTCCTTGATCCCAAAAGTAACGAAAAGCTGGCCGTGGTTAAAGTGGGTATTGAACCTGAAGGCGTCGCAGTCTCACCAAATGGTAAATATGCCTTGGTTACCAGCGAATCAAGCAATATGGTGCATATCATCGATACCAGCAGTTATGAATTAGTTGCGAATTTAGTGGTTGCTGCCCGTCCCCGTGGTCTAGCCTTTAACAGTGATGGCAGTTTTGCTTATGCAACCAGTGAAATCGGTAATGAAGTAGCCATCATTGATATGGAAACCTTGAAAATTACCAAAAAAGCCGCCATTGATGTCGAAGAATCCAAACCAATGGATATTAAGGTGAGTCCTGATGACAAAATGTTATATGTCACTACAGGGCGCGGTAATTCAGTTGCCTTTTTAGATGCCAAAACACTGGAATTAAAAGGTAACGTACCTGTTGATAACGGGGTAAGAAATGATTACGGTTCGTTGCTTTATACCGCTGATGGCGTAGATGGCACGGTTTCTGTCGTCGATACAGCCAAGCAGGAGCGAGTGGCAACGATTAAAGTCGGCGCATTCCCTTGGGGTGTGGTTTTGGACGACTAATCCTTAAAACATAGAAAATCAAAACCCGGCAACGTCATGCGCTGTCGGGTTTTTTTATGTAGCAATAACAAGAAAAATTTTGTGAACGATTGCTGACGCGCTATGATGCCGCACATGAAATTGATACTAAGATTTACAGATATTTGTCTGTTCCGAGCTGGACCAGATAGTCTTCCAGCGAATAATCAACTGATGCAATTAGTATTGTTGGCCTATTTTTGTGTCAGCGTATTAATTAATCAGATTGATATGTCTTTCAGGATCAGCTTGTGGTCGGGGATTAGTGATCTGTTGGTTCTAATGACCTTCCTCTATTTATTACTTCGCTTTAATCATTTCTTACCCCGTTATCAACAGACATTGATGGCAATGGCAGGCACCGGCAGTCTGTTAGGATTACTCGCAGCGCCATTGTTGTGGGCATTTCATCAATATGCAGAACAGTCAGAAACAGCAAATTTTATTTTGTTCGCACTGATGGTTGTGATGTTTTGGAGCCTGATGGTTACCGCACATATTATTCGGCGTACCCTTGAAACATCTGCCCCCAAAGCGGTTGGCTTAACTGTTTTATATGTATTTGTGGCTATCATCTTCAATGGCCTAGTCATGTCTGGAGTGGCTTAAATGCATATTCATATTTTAGGAATCTGTGGCACATTTATGGGGGGGCTCGCTTTATTGGCTCGTGAACGTGGGTTTACTGTTTCCGGCTCGGATGCCAATGTTTATCCACCAATGAGTGATCAGTTGGCAGATGCAGGTATCGACGTTATGCAAGGCTATTTAGCTGAACATCTGCGACCAGCGCCCGATATGGTAGTGATGGGCAATGCGATGTCACGTGGAAATCCTGCAGTTGAGTATGTGCTCAATCAGGGATTACCCTATATTTCCGGGCCACAATGGTTGGCAGAAAATATTCTGGTCAACCGCTGGGTGCTGGCGGTATCGGGTACCCACGGTAAAACAACAACCAGCAGTATGTTGGCCTGGATTCTTGAATATGCTGGAATGCAGCCCGGTTTTTTGATCGGCGGGGTGCCAGGTAATTTCGGTCAATCTGCGGCTATTGGTAATACGCCTTTTTTCGTGATTGAAGCCGATGAATATGACACGGCTTTTTTTGATAAACGCAGCAAGTTTGTCCATTATCGTCCGCGCACTCTGGTGATTAATAATCTGGAGTTTGATCATGCGGATATATTTGCTGATTTAGCTGCAATACAAACCCAGTTCCATCATCTGATTCGTACTGTTCCTGCCGAAGGTCTGGTGATTACTCCGTATGATGTTGCTGCCATTGAACAGACTCTTGACCGGGGCTGTTGGACGCCAAGACAAACTTTGGATGGCGTAGAGGCAGACTGGCAATTAACGGGGATGGCAGCAGATGGCCATTGTTTCACCGTGCAGCACCAGCATCACAGTGCGCAGGTGAACTGGTCATTACTTGGCAAACATAATATTAATAATGCTTTGGCGGCAATTGCTGCCGCTCATCACGTTGGGGTGACTGTTGAACATGCCTGTGAAGCGTTGAATCAATTCAAAGGCGTAAAACGTCGACTGGAACTACGCGGAGAATGCCGGGGCATCAAAGTCTATGATGATTTTGCTCATCATCCAACGGCGATTGCCACAACATTACAAGGCTTGCGGGCCAATATTGGTAAGCAACGATTGATTGCCGTATTAGAGCCGCGTTCCAATACGATGAAAATGGGCGTTCATGAACAGACTTTAGCTGCCTCATTACAGGCAGCTGACAAGGTTATTCTGTATCAAGATCCCCAATTATCCTGGTCTTTAGATAGCATTCAACAACAGCTCGGCGAAAGCTCGGTGTTACATCGAAAAATTGATGATGTTGTTGCGCAATTGGTCAGTCAAGGCAAATCAGGCGATCATATCGTTGTAATGAGTAATGGTGGATTCGGCGGTATTCATCAAAAAATTCTGGATGCACTGGCAAATGACTGATCCACAACAAATTGCCTTAGCCATTACTGGTGCGTCGGGCGCGCCCTATGCCAAACGTTTACTGGAGCAATTGTTGTTACAGGGAATCACCGTGCATCTGATGATTTCTGCTGCCGGGCGGATTGTATTAGCGGATGAACTGGATTGGAAATTACCATCTCGTGCTGCAGATGCCACTAAAGTATTGGAGAAGCAGTTTAATTGCCAAGCGGGCCAAATAAAATTATATGGCGAGCAGCAATGGTCTTCACCACTGGCCAGCGGATCACATTCCGTTCCCACAATGATTGTTTGTCCCTGCACCATGGGAACACTGTCAGCCATTGCCTGTGGTGGCAGCGATAATCTGATTAATCGTGCCGCTGATGTCATGATTAAAGAGCAACGCAAATTAATCGTTGTTCCAAGAGAAGCACCATTCTCACCAATTCATCTGGAAAATATGCTGAAACTTTCTCGACTGGGTGTGTGTATCATGCCGCCCAATCCGGGTTTTTATTTTCGGCCGCAGACACTCGAAGATATTG
>JAMDEF010000159.1 GCA_023488305.1 Gammaproteobacteria bacterium
CTAGAGACCGTGCAAAAAGTTTCTAACCAGTCATTCCAGTTCGTTCCGGCCCTGAAGGGCCTCCACCGGACGCCCTTTTCTCCGCTGCGCTGCAAAAAGGTCGCCGCTGAATATTGGCGTTATGTGGGAAGGAGAGCAGGATGACGAATCAAGAAATAGATGCAGCGATAACCAATCTGGAAATCGGGTCTGCGTTTTTTACGCCTGATCAAGCCGTGGGCGCCCAGTTTACGATTACAGATGTCACACCCGATCGTGTCCAGATTCAGCTTGATTCTGGTAATGAGATGGGCATAGCACGGCAGGCATTCCTTAGTACAAACGATTTTTTGCGCAATAATGGTCACGATTTAAGAAGGCCGTGCCCTATTGCTTCGAACAATGATCCTGATGGGTCAGGACCTCTTTGTCTGGCGACAAGAGCAGTAAATGATAATGTGCGCTGTATTAACTATATCGTACCAATTCTTGCGCACATTGGCGCTGTTTCCTTCTCAGGTGCTAGGCCCAACAGATGCTGGTACGTTTAGCACATAACAAGCTGTGGCAGTTCGCGCCTGGCGGCGCCGGACTCGCTTCGCTCGCCGCTGCACAAGAACGTTAAGCGTTACTAGGATTCAATATCATTATGCAGAATACCTTATATATTGCCGAGCCAGTATTTTCAGAAAAGATACAGAAATTCGATGGTGAAGCCTCTTTCCCACCGATAAAGAAAGTCGGTATTACTACCGACTTACCACATCGAAGGGAAAAAGAACTATTGGGTACGATCAGTCCAGTAAAAATCTCAATCGTCAAGGCTTGGACGGATATTGATGCGCGGAAAGTGGAGTCTATGCTTCATACAATACTCGATAATACTCGCTTGGATGGCGAGTATTTCTGGGACGGAAACGAGACATTGGTAGATGCGGTCACTGACTTTATTGAAGCATACCATCCCGAAGCTAAAGAAGTTGGAGTCTCTGACGAAGCTGATGTGGCCGCTGCTACAGATGCGGTACAAAGGAAAAATTCGCAAAGAATTTACACTGAGGTTATTCCAAAACTTGATGAGCTTTCGATAAAATATCACATTACTAAGAACGGCAGAGGCGTAAGGTTTAAGCTTGGAGAGTACACATTTCACCTAAGTGGTAAAACGGCAGGCAGGTATACGCTCACCATCTGGTCAAAAACCAAAAGCACCGAGGAAGCATTGGCTGATTTCGAGCACTCTCAGGAACTGTCTGCAAATGGCTCAGAAGACAGTAACCGGAGAGCAAGAATACCTATGAGCAACTTGCAAATAATACTGGAATCACTCACAAAGTATGTTCAGCAGCACGGCGCTTAACAAGGTCAGTCACGGCGACGGCTTTTCCGTTGCGGCTTCGCCTTCACTACAAAGCCGCGTGTGCTGGCGGCGTTAGGTGACTGGAGGGGCTGGTGCCAGAAGAAAATCACGATGAATGGAAAGAGCTGAGGAGCAGAGTGGACTCCTTGGGCAGCGCTGTGTTTCTCGTAGCCGGTGGCGCGCTCACTCTTTCTGTTTCTGTCCGTGTAAATGCAAAATCTTTTATTGATGCTAGCCTAAAGCCACAAGTGGAGTGGTCATGGTATTTGCTGTTAGCTTCAATAATTTGCTTCGTCTTGCTTAAAGTAAGCCTAATCGCTCAGGCATTTATGCGTCATGCAATGAAGCCGGACGCGTTCAATCAGGTGGTTTGCCGTACGAATATTGTTGGGTGGAGCATAGGAGTTATTGGGCTGCTCACCTTTATGGTGGGTATGTGTCTCATGGTGAGAGCGGCAATAGGTGCCGTTTTCACCTAACAAGAAAAGGCAGCATCGCCCCTGCGGGGCTGGACCTCGCTACGCTCGGCCGCTGCTTTTGGCGTTAGCTCAAAAATAAGGTTCACACACTTTATTTGTGAAACAATCTGATTTTAGTTGAGTGATAGAGCATGAATGAAAATGCAATTAGGGATCTACTTGCAAAGGATCTTTCGGTTTTAGAAGTCGGACTGGAGCTTGTTGAAATAGAGCAGTTTATACCGCCCGAACTTGGAACGCGATGCTTTCTTGACATCCTTGCAAAGGATAGGTCGGGGCATTGGGTTATTATAGAGGTTAAAAAAACTAAAGCTGCTTCAAGAGAGGCAGCGCACGAAGTCTTTAAATATGTTGAGGCGGTGCAGCGTCATTTTGGGGCGCGCAATAATGAAATACGCGCTATTGTCGCTTCTGTTGAGTGGGGCGAAATGCTTGTTCCTTTCTCAAAATTAATAAGTGAAACAACTATTTTTGTTGAAGGCGTGCAATTAGTCTTGGATGACAGTGAAATTCTCTTGAAGGTTAATACTATCGAGCCCTTAGTCCTGACCCAAGGGCGATATCTGGCTCCTTGGCACGAACTTAATGTATACCATAGCAAAGCCAACCTCGAAATGGGAATTGAAAGTTATTATAAATGCTGCAATGAGAAAGGAATTATTGACTACGTTTTAGTCGTTCTTAAGGCGGCAGATGACTTTCACGATCGTGCCTGTATGGCTTTAGAGGCATACGGCAAGGGTTTAAGCAATGATTTACCAAGATCAGAGTATATACTTTATTTTGCGCCGCAAATATTAACTAAGGAAAAATGCCTAAGCATTATTGCGCGAGACCCAAATCTTTATGAAGAGGTTATAAGTGTTACTTCAGACGTGGATGAAAAGGCTGAGTTATGTATTCTCCACACGAATGTTTATGATGTTGAACCATGTCCCTCACGTGATTTCCTTGAAATTGGGTACGATGCGAAATTTGCAGGAAAGCTTCTAGTTGATGAGGGGTGGGCGGTCGTGCGCATTATTCGCAAAGGAACATTTGAGCGAAATCATTTACTTAGTGACGATTCAATTATCGAAGAGCTTAAAGGTTTGAGCGCCGGGTCGGGAAGAGGGCTCAATCAATCGATCAATTTAGATAATGTTGCGCATGTAGACTCAGTGAGGAAAGCATTAAATTCTGCCTTGGAGTTAAACGCAGCATGGAAAGCTCAGTTAAATCGGGTGCTTGATGAGATCACAGATAAGGAATCCGGAGGAACTGCGGATATTAAACTGTTTAATCCCTCCAGTGGTATTTTTACGTTGTACTTTATGGCTACAGAGGAATCATCGTTAGATCATATGCCACACTACCAAGTTGTGGTGAAAAGTAGTTCCGAGGTAGTTACCTCAATATATCTTGGGGTCTTGGTACCTTCGCAGAAACCAATGGAGTTCAACGACATTCTGGAGAAATACTATGAGGGTCGAGTAGGTAAATTGATGCTTACAGCAAGCGTTGCTGGATTTTACGAACCAAAAGATACTGAAATTCTATATGACATTGGGCTTTCATACCGAACATTTCGGCTAGATGATCCAGATGGTAATAAAAATTGGTTTGAACTCAGGGATGATCTTTGGAGGGAATTCTCTCCAGTCTTGCCATTCAATCCACTTCAAAAGTATTTCGATAACGAGGCTTTGTTAATTAATCAAATTGTTGAAACAATTGGCTCTAGAATGCATGGAGCTTTTCATGATATGAGCTAACAAACGCTTTCAGTCTGACGCCAAAACCTCCGCGTTTTTGTGTGACTCGCTACGCTCAAACATTAACACAAAAACACTCCTGTTTTAGCGCAGCTGAAGCGGGCGTTAGCCGCCCGAGTTACCCATCGAGAGTAGACACCTTTATAGTTA
>JAMDEF010000149.1 GCA_023488305.1 Gammaproteobacteria bacterium
CTCCAATCACAACATTTGATGTAACTGATTTTCCGGTTCGTTTTGGTGCCAGCGTCAAAAATTTTGATGTCGAGACAGTTATTTCTCGTAAAGACGCTAAAAAAATGGATACCTTTATTCACTACGGCATTGCGGCCGCAGTGGAAGCTATCAAAGATGCCGGACTGGAAGTTACCGATGCTAATGCTGAACGCATTGGTGTGGCGATTGGCTCAGGTATAGGCGGATTACCAGGCATTGAAGCAGGCTATGACAGTTTTCTAAGTGGTGGTCCCCGCAAAATTTCGCCATTCTTTGTGCCAAGTAACATTATTAATATGATTTCCGGCAACTTGTCGATCATGTTCGGTATGAAAGGCCCTAATACAGCGATAGTTACTGCCTGTTCAACCGGCACACACTGTATTTCTGCTGCTGGCCGTATGATCCAATATGGTGATGCCGATGTGATGATAGCCGGCGGCGCTGAGATGGCTACGTCCAAAACCGGTTTAGGTGGCTTTGCTGCAGCACGTGCATTGTCTACTCGTAATGATGATCCTCTGGCAGCAAGTCGTCCATGGGATAAAGACCGTGATGGATTTGTATTGGGTGATGGTGCCGGGGTCATCGTATTAGAAGAATACGAGCATGCTAAAAAACGTGGAGCCACCATCTACGCTGAATTGGTTGGTTCAGGCATGAGCAGTGATGCTTATCATATGACCATGCCTTCACAGGGCGGCGAAGGCGCAGCACGATGCATGGTCAATGCAATGAATGATGCCGGTATCAACGCTGAAGACATTAATTACATCAATGCTCACGGCACCTCCACACCAGCTGGTGATGTCGCTGAAACTCAGGCAATTAAAACTGCTTTAGGACATTCAGCACAGAAAGTTGCCGTCAGTTCCACCAAATCGATGATCGGTCATTTGTTAGGTGCAGCCGGTGGCGTAGAAGCGGTTTTCAGTATCCTGGCAATTCGTGACCAGGTTGCTCCGCCAACCATTAATCTGGATAACCCGGATGAAGGTTGTGATCTGGACTATGTTCCACATATCGCCAGGGAAATGCCAATCGAGTTTGCCATGTCAAATTCTTTTGGTTTCGGTGGCACCAACGGTACTGTTATTTTCAAAAAACACAGTTAGTTGACCCAACATGATTCTGATTAACGGCCAACCCGAAAACAGAATCGATGTCGCGGATCGTGGCTTGCAATATGGCGATGGTTTATTTGAAACCATCGCCTATCGGTATGGCCAACTGGAATTTTTACCTGCTCATCTTTCCCGTTTAAAAGAAGGCTGCAATCGCCTCAACATCGCCTTTTCATCAGCTCAACAACAACTTCTGCTCTCCGAAGTTGACACTGTATGCCAGCAATTAAATGATGATGCCGTTATCAAAGTGATGGTTACCCGCGGCATTGGCGGTCGGGGCTATCGTTATCAAACAGATATGCACACAACCCGTATTATCAGCAGCCATGCCATGCCGGTTTATCCTGTGACTAATGTTTCCGGTGTTATTGTTCGAATCTGTCAGCATCGTTTGGCCATCAATCCATCGTTGGCTGGAATCAAACATCTTAATCGCCTGGAACAGATCCTTGCCCGCAATGAATGGCAGGACGACACGATTGCCGAAGGGTTAATGTTGGATTATCAGGAGCGGCTAATCGAAGGCACCATGTCTAATCTGTTTCTGGTGAAAAATAATGAATTGCTCACTGCTGAGCTTTCAAGCTCGGGAATCGCTGGTATCATGCGTAAACAGCTTATTAAAGTTGCTGATGAACTGGGTATTCCTCTACACATCACAACACTGACGCTTGATGATCTGAAATCTGCTGAAGAAGTCTTTGTCTGCAATAGTTTAATAGGTATATGGCCAGTGATTCGAATCACGGATCTTAATGTGGATTTTAGTCATGGTCCGCTGACTCAAATATTGCAGAATGCTTTAAATTGAATAAATACAAACGAATGAAAATATCCTTAACGATTAAACTGCTTTTTTTATTAGTGCTAACGGCAATTATTGCTTTAGTTGCGTGGAGTGAATATCAGCGATTCCTGCATCAGCCGGTGAATCTGATAGAAGAAGAGACCATTTTTACTATTTATCCCGGTGATAACATTAGTAAAGTCAGTCAACGTTTATACGATAGTGGATTAAGCCCTGTACCCAGCATCTATCTGGATATCTATGCTCGTCTGCAAGGTAATGCGCAACAGATAAAAGCCGGTGAATATCGGGTTCAAGCTGATGCCACTTTACCGGCTTTGTTAAATCTCTTTATCAGCGGCAAAGTGGTTCAATACTCGATAACCATCGTTGAAGGCATGACCGCCAAACAATTATTTGAAAAAATTCAAGCTCATCCCAAAATTAAACAAACATTAGTCGAATTGAATAATGAAACCGTTCGTGAAGCGTTATCTATCGAAAATGAACTGGTTGAAGGTTTATTTTTACCAGAGACCTATCATTTTCCGGCCAATACTACCGATGTGCAATTTTTACGTCGTGCTTATCAGAAAATGCAAAGCCAGCTGGACAGTGCCTGGCAACAAATGACCGAAAACTTACCTTATGATTCAGCTTATGAAGTGTTAATCATGGCCTCGATTATTGAGAAGGAAAGTGCCATACCTGAAGAACGCCCTGAAATTGCCGGTGTTTTTGTCAGACGTTTAGATATAGGCATGCGTTTACAGACTGATCCGACGGTCATCTATGGAATGGGGGACAGTTATGATGGCAATATCCGTAAAAAAGATCTGCAAACCGATACGCCATACAATACCTACACCCGGTTTGGCCTGCCGCCAACACCAATCTGCTTACCCAGCAAAGAATCTATTGAAGCTGCAATGAATCCAGCAGAAGGCACCAGTCTGTATTTCGTCGCCGGCGCTGAAAATGGCGGTCATGTATTCTCGGATAATCTTGAAGATCATAATCGGGCAGTAAGACAATATTGGAACAATATGCAGATTACTCAATGAGTGGAAAATTTATCAGCATAGAAGGTATCGAAGGTGCCGGTAAATCAACGCAACTGCAATTTATTGCTGATTATTTGCGTTCACATGGAAAACAGGTTGTCGTAACCCGCGAACCAGGCGGCACTCTTTTGGGTGAAGAAATTCGACAAGTACTGCTAAAGCCCACCGATCAAGCCATGGCCGAAGACACCGAATTGCTATTGATGTTTGCTGCTCGAGCCGAGCACATTAAACAGGTTATTGAACCGGCATTAAAACGGGGTGACTGGGTGTTGTCTGATCGTTTTGTTGATGCAACTTTTGCCTATCAGGGCGGCGGTCGAGGCATTGATGAACAACGAATTAGTGAGCTTGCCAGCTGGACATTGCAAGGCTTTCATACCGATACGACTTTTTTGTTTGATTTACCGGTTGCTCTTGGGCAGACGAGGGTAGAGCAACGTCAGCAGCAAAAAGATCGCTTTGAGCAGGAAAAACAGGCGTTTTTTGAACGTGTGAGAAATTGTTATTTGGACCGTGCCAAGGCAGAACCGCAGCGTATCAAATTAATTGATGCCAGTCAGAGTATTGAAGCTATTCAACAACAGCTAAGTAAACACCTTATTCAGTTAGTGGATAACGCAGCTTTATGACGGAGCTTTTCCCCTGGCAACAAACACTTTGGCAGTACGTTGTCGCCAGAGTAGAACAACAGCGTATGCCTCATGCCATTTTATTAACTG
>JAMDEF010000097.1 GCA_023488305.1 Gammaproteobacteria bacterium
AGCCAGTTGAGTGTCAATTTGGGCCAATTGAGCATCAATGTGACTACGTTGGGCATCCAGTACTTCCAGATAGCTATCGACACCTGCGTCATAACGGATTTCTGTAATGACATTGTCAGCCATGCTTAGCGCGTGCTCAATGATTCCTGAATATCAACGTCCAGCAAATCCTGTGATGCTGGAAAGCAGTGAATCGATTGTCGATGCTTCTTTAGCTGCGGATACCGGCTGGCAGGAATTTTATCAGGACAAACAATTACAACAATTAATTGCTTTGTCGCTGGAAAATAACCGCAACCTTCGCGCTACGGTGTTGCAGGTTGAGCAACTGCGGGCACAGTATAAAATCCAGCGGGCAGAGCGGCTACCGGCTGTAAATGCGAATGCTAGCGCTACCCGTCAACGGGTGCCAAGTGGATTGGGAGCAAGCAGCCAAACTCTTGGCGGTGGAGGCATTTATGAAGAGTATCAGATCGGAGTAGGTATTTCGGCATGGGAAATAGACTTTTTCGGCCGGATTGACAGCTTGCAACAAGCTGCTCTGGAACAATTTCTGGCCAGTGATGCTAGTCGTAAAAGCATTCAATTAACCTTGGTTTCTGAAGTAGCCGATGCCTGGTTCAGCTGGCAGGCTACCATTGCCCAGTTAGAATTCTCCCGCTCCACTCGCGAAGCCCGTGAAGAAAGTTATGAACTTATCAACAAACGTTTTGAATCAGGTCTGGCATCTGAGCTTGCTTTACGACAAGCGGAAACCGCCTTGCATGAAGCACGTATTGCAGAATCTTTATATCAACAACAGGCTAATCAGAACTTTACCGCTCTGGAATTATTAGTCGGTCAAACATTGAACCGTGAGCAATGGACGGCAAAATGGAATGATGACGCACATACACTGCAAGATCTTCCCGTGAATCTATCTTCTGAAGTATTGTTAGCCAGACCGGATGTCATTCAGGCAGAACACCAGGTTAAAGCAGCCAATGCCAATATCGGTGCAGCCAGAGCAGCGTTTTTTCCACGAATCAGTCTAACCACCGCAATTGGTATCGGCGGCTCTTCGCCTTCAGATTTAACGAATTCTGGAAATCGTCTCTGGCAGATCTCCCCTCAGTTATCTTTACCGTTACTTGATTGGGGGGTAAATGATGCCAATCTTGATGTGGCTGAATTGCAAAAGGATATTAATATCGCCCGTTACCAGGAAACTATCCAGCAAGCGTTTAAAGAAGTGTTAGATGAAATGCAGGCAAGAGTCACACTTGATGCCCAGCTTACTGCACAGCAGGATTTAACCAAAGCCACTGGACGCAGTCTGCAATTAGCAGAAATCCGTTATGACGCAGGTGTCGATAGCTATCTGGAAGTACTGGATGCCCAACGTAGTCACATTGATGCTCAATTGGCCCAAATTGACACTCAACTGGCTCGACTGAGAAATCAATTGACCCTATATAAAGCATTAGGCGGTGGCTTAAAAGCTTACTCGGGCGAAGTGATTCAACCGGCAACACCCTGAAAAAGAGTTGGTTTAAAGAACCGTTTGTCGCTATGCTAGGGAAGAGTCATTTTTAAATCACTAGCAAAGGAGCGATAAAATGGGCGTTGAAGTCGGTGGCCTGTTAGGCCTGATTTGGCTGATAATCATCATTTGGGCCATTCTCAAGGTGGCAAAAAGTGGTGCCGGAACAATGGCCAAAGTGTTATGGATTTTAATATTGTTGTTCTTCCCGTTAATTGGTCTGATTTTATGGTTCTTACTCGGACCTAAAGGCTAGCAAAAAATATATCGCCCCGTACACACTGAAAAGCATAGTATGTGCGGGGTGTTTCAGCACCACCTCCGGCATGCAATATGCCGATAATGTAAGCATTCTTTTAACATTTTGCATTGTTAGCGCTGAGACGTTGACATCCATTTGATACAACATATTGCATGACTCTTGCGATTCTTCAGAATCCAAAAAAGGGAGTTTGCTCATGCATACCAAGTCATCGAAAATTCCATCCACAATCTTAGTACCAGTTTTTGTTCCCGCCGTTATCATTACCTTGCTGTTAGTGATCGGCACTATCAGTAATCCCGAATTGGCTGGTGAAGCCTTTGCTGCCACGCTGAGTTACATGACCAAAACCTTTGGCTGGTTTTACATGTTGGCTGTTGCTTTCTTTCTGGTTTTTATTGTGACCGTCGCAATATCCAGCTGGGGAAAAACCAAATTAGGCCCCGATCATGCCGAACCGCAATATAGCTTTCCTGCCTGGTTTGCCATGTTATTTTCTGCTGGTTATGGCATCGCCTTATTATTTTTCGGTGTGGCTGAACCGGTTTTGCACTATGCCTCTCCCCCTCAGGGTGCGCCAGAAACCATCGACGCCGCCAAACAAGCGATGCAAATTGCTTTTTTTCACTGGGGCTTTCATATCTGGGCGATTTATGGATTAACCGGTTTAGTTCTGGCTTATTTTGCCTTTCGACATGGTTTGCCGTTATCGATGCGTTCAGCTCTTTATCCGCTGATCGGCGAGCGAATTTATGGACCGATCGGCCATACCGTTGATGTCATCGCTATTCTCGGCACCTTATTTGGTATTGCCACCACGCTCGGGCTCTCGGTAGCTCAAATCAATGCCGGTATGAATTATTTATGGCCAAGTATTCCAGTCAGCATTTTTGTACAAGTGGTGACCATTGCCGGGATCACTTTATTGGCGATTTTGTCCGTGGTGGCCGGCCTTGATAAGGGGGTTAAACGATTATCTATCCTTAATATGGTGCTGGCGATATCGTTAATGCTGTTTGTGTTCATTGCCGGGCCAAGCATTATTATTCTCGAAACCTTTTTACAAAACACCGGCAGTTATCTGAACAATATTGTTGAACGAACCTTTAACTTGCAGGCCTATACCCGCAGTGACTGGATCGGTAACTGGACCTTATTTATCTTTGGCTGGACTATTGCGTGGGCACCCTTTGTCGGACTGTTTATTGCCAAAATCAGTCGTGGTCGGACCATTCGTCAATTTGTGTTTGGGGTGTTGCTGGTTCCAACGATTTTCACCTTTATCTGGTTTTCCATTTTTGGTGATACAGCACTTAACATGATTATGCATCAGGGTTACACCGCGTTAATTACCGAGGTGCAGAATGACACTGCCATTGCGTTATTTAAGCTTTATGAGCGGTTGCCGCTGACCTCGATAGTGTCATTTATTACCGTGATTCTGATCATGACGTTCTTTGTCACCTCATCTGACTCGGGATCATTGGTGATAGATTCATTAGCTTCCGGGGGTGCCAGGATAACACCGGTATGGCAGCGGGTTTTCTGGGCAACTCTAGAAGGATTGGTAGCAGCGGCATTATTAATTGCCGGTGGCTTAAGTGCCTTGCAAACCATGAGCATTACCAGTGCATTGCCGTTTGCCATCATTATGGTATTGGCAGCCATCGGTATGTGGCGGGCTTTGGCAATTGAAGGTCATCGTGAGGCGAGTCTGTCAGCCTATATGCATAGCTCACAACATAGCCCTGGTAGCTGGAAAAAACGTTTGGCCGGGTTGATTCATTATCCGGATTATCAGCAAGTGGCTGATTTTATTAAAAATACTGCTCATCCGGCTATGCAGAAAGTTGAAACGGTATTGAATGAAA
>JAMDEF010000075.1 GCA_023488305.1 Gammaproteobacteria bacterium
GAACGAGAAAGATTCACCTGGAACGACCAAAGCAGTTAAAATGGTCAGGTGACAAAAGAGAAAAATTCGGAATGGCAAAAAATACAAAGTGCTGTATGCCGATGATTCAAATGTCGCTCGCAAGCAAATCACTCAGACTCTGGATAAGTTAGGAGTAAGCCATACTGGTGTTATTAATGGCGCACTTGCCTGGAAAGCGCTGGATAAACTGGCGACGCAATGTGAACAGGAAAATCGTGATATCACAACGGAAATTCAAGTGGTGTTAACCGATGTTGAAATGCCTGAGATGGATGGCTATGTGTTGACGCAGAAAATCAAAGCTGATCCCCGGATGGCACATTTACCAGTGATTATGCATTCATCATTAACCGCTGTTGCGAATCAGGCAATGGGTCGAGGCGTGGGCTCAGATGCCTATGTGTCAAAATTTCAACCGCGCGAACTTGCCGCGACGATTCGTGGTTTTATTGAAAACAAACATTAATTGGCCTATGCCGTATTGATCTGAGTGGCGACTGATCAGCCCGATCAACGATGATCGACCACCCGTTCTGTTAAAGGCAAAACAATTATGCAACATCGTCATAGCAGCATAAGAATTGTCGATAATCTTGCTGAGATAACCCGACATCACGATAGGCAGGTGTTGGAAAAAAGTCTGCTCAAAACCTTAAATGAATTATTTCCGGCACAGTCCTTACGGCTGTTCCGGGTGCGGCGCCATGATTTGGTGCATGACATCAGCTTGCTGGCATTTTGTGTAAATGATGTTATTTCGTCTTCTGAGCAGCACCCTAAATTGAATGTGGAAACGGCCGATGAATTGACCGCAGCACTTACCGAAGCTATTGATAAAGAAGAGATTGTTTCTTATCGCCAATCTGGAACTGACGGGTGGAATGTCATTTATCCTGCCTTTGATTCACATGGCGAAATATTTGCGAGTTTGGTGCATCACTGTAACGAGTTGCCTTCGGTCAATGATCAACGGCTAGTACATGGAATTCTGAGAGTGTATGCCAACTATTTGGCGTTAATTGATAAATCTCAACGTGACAAATTAACCGGTTTATACAATCGTGAAACCTTGGACGAGCAGATAACCAAAATCCTGGTCAACCAGAGCAGTGAACTTAATAAATTGATGGCTTCACCCAATGATTCGCGGCGGCGTCGCTATGCGATAAAACATTGGTTAGGAGTGGTGGATATTGATAAGTTCAAAGCCATTAATGACACCTATGGTCATCTATATGGTGATGAAGTGATTATTCTGGTTGCCCGATTGATGACGTCAGGCGTGATTCGCGATGATGATTTGATTTATCGTTTTGGCGGCGAAGAATTTGTGGTGTTGCTTAAAGCGGCCAATGAAATGGACGCCATGCAGGCTTTTGAACGAATTCGCAAGGTGGTGGCAAATCATAGTTTCCCTCAACTTGGTCAGGTGACGGTGAGTATTGGTTTTGTCGAAGTCTCTGCTCAACTCTCACCAACCGATGTTATTGGCCAGGCCGATGAAGCACTGTATAACGCGAAAAATGAAGGTCGTAATCAAGTACAGAATTACCACCATCTGCTTGCGGAAGGGAAAGTAATAGAGCCGAAAAAAATGGCGAGTTCTGATGTTGAATTATTTTGAATTAAACCCAGGAAAAATATGAGTTTCCGTAATCTATTATTAACTGACAAAATCATTATTGAATTGGATAAAGCCTTAACCACTTTGGCGGGCACACCACCTTCCAGTGGCAGAGATAATCCTGCGAAGGGTATAGAAGAAAACACGTTGAATGACAATGAGCGCCGCCAATCAATTGCCTTGATGCGCGTCAACCATTCAGGTGAGGTTTCCGCTCAGGCGTTATACCAAGGTCAGGCTTTGACGGCGCAGTTAACTGATATACGTGACTCGATGCAACAGGCGGCAGCCGAAGAAAACGATCATTTATTGTGGTGCGAACAACGCTTGCAACAACTGGAAGGTCGCACCAGTATACTCAATCCACTTTGGTATGCCGGTTCGTTTGTGATCGGAGCAGTTGCTGGAAAAATAGGCGATAAATGGAGTCTTGGGTTTGTTGCTGAAACTGAAAAACAAGTGATTGAACATCTTGATGAGCATTTGGGCAAAGTCAGTGAAAATGATTTGCGAAGCCGCTCGATACTAGCGCAAATGCGTGAAGATGAACGTCATCACCAAGACACTGCAATAGCGGCTGGTGGGGCTGAATTACCCTGGCTGGTACGAAAAATAATGCAGCCGATGTCGAAAGTGATGACGCGTAGCAGCTACTGGCTGTAACTGGATTTCAATAAATATTGGTAAATTTTACCGAAATATTGAAACGCTCCGGTTGCTCTTCTAAGGGCTGAACTCTCACCACTTCAGCTTGTGCGACAAAATCAGCAAGTTCAGGGTTATGACTTTGTATGCTGATTTGTAATATTTCACCTTGCTTAACAACATCATCTGAAATCAAACTCAAGCCACTGGCGCTTAAATCAAGTCCTTCTGCATGAAAGGTTTCAGCAGGATCCTGGCGTTCGATTTTCACCGGACCATTTACCCGCATGCGGAAAAAATTACGTTTCTCTTCAAAATCCTGACTTGTCATAAGCTTTATCCCTTTTTCTTGAAGCAGTTGCCTATCAGATGTGCCTAGCCTAAGCTAAGTTCTGTTCATTCGTCCAGAGATATCCATGCCAGTCACTCAACTTAATGCTTCACAACTTTACCACGGCTGTAATCCTACCGATCTGCCCTTCAAAACCACAGCGACAATTGAACCCTTATCAGGGTTGATTGGTCAGGAACGGGCTCGCGAAGCCATTGAGTTTGCAGCAAATATTCAAGCAGATGGCTATAACTTATATGTGATGGGTGAAGCCGGCATGGGGAAAAAGTCGCTGGTAGCAGAGTTTCTCACTAAATATTGTGCCAGTCGTCCGGATGCCAAAGACTGGGCTTATTTGCATAATTTTGATGCACCTCAGCAACCAAAAGCGTTGTCATTACCTGCGGGTGATGGTGCGCAACTGAAGCTGGATATCGAACGTGTCATCAAAGAGCTGCAGCAACAATTACCTTACGCATTTGACGATGAATATTACCGTGGACGACTGCGTGCAATTGAGGAGGCTAGTCGGCAACATCGGGTGCGTTTGTTTGCTGCGTTACAGGCTGAAGCAGATAAACAAGGCGTGGTGTTACTGCGGATGGAAGATGGCGCGTATGCCTTTGCCGCCCAGCATGAAGGTGAGCCTTTATCTGGAGAGGCTTTTGAAGATCTACCTTATGCCAAAAAAATGGAAACGGAAGAGGCCATTGCCAAACTGCAAGTTGATATGCAGGAAACATTGATTGAAATCCACGAATGGGAACATGACACCGTTAATAAAATTACGGCATTAAATGATCAGGTGGCTTTGGAGGTTATTACGCGGCAGATAGTTTTTTTACGTCATGCTTATCCAAAATCTCAGCTGTTGCAGAATTATTTTGATGATATGCAGTTTGATATTCAACGCAATATCGACATGTTTTTAAAAAATGATGAACGTCAGGAAGATGTGAACGTTGATAATTGTCTGAAGCGCTATCAGATCAATTTGATTGTCGACAAT
>JAMDEF010000089.1 GCA_023488305.1 Gammaproteobacteria bacterium
TCCCATAGCTCGGCCCTGTTGATTAAGTTTAAGTTGTAATTGAGGCTGACCAGGTTGCAGATTGTCCTGCAAACCGATAATGCCTGGCATCGTTTCCAGTAATTTATACATTTCAGCACCGGCCAAAGTCAGCACATCATCATCGTTGGAACGTAACTCCACCCGCAGCGCATCATCAGATTGACGACCACTTTGAATACGCATACTACGGACCGCTTCCGGCATGCCAACACGTTTTTCCCACTCACGACGAAACTCGATTAAATCATATGGTGAGTCGGCAGCTAATTCGACCGTTACACCGCCACTATGATCAGCCTGCGAGAGTAACTGTAAGTTGGCTATTCCACTTTTTCCTGAATCGGTGCCTTCACGTAATGATTTATCCGTTTCATAGGCTGCTCGTTCCATCATTAACAAGGTTTCGTGGGTGCGGCCAAAACTCACATCTTTATGCATCGACACATTTGCCCTGACGGTGTCCCCAGGAATAGCCGGGAAAAAGCTCATACGAATGCTGCCGTTAAATGGCATGGAAAACACAATGATAAACAACATCATAAATACCATCAGCAATCCATAACGAAACCGCAAAGCAAACTCAATGGCTGGCTGATAAATATATTCGGCAAACCACTGCAAACCACCATCTGCACCTTGCTGAACTTTACGCCAGCCTGTTGCGAGTATGTTTTGTGAAGGCTTTTTATGCGTGTTCAAATAAGCCAGATGGGCGGGCAAGATCAGTTTGGATTCAATCACTGACATGATTAACGCGATAGCCACCACCGCGGCAAATTGCGAATAAAGTTCGCCAAGTCGACCTTCAATCTGCGACAGCGCATAAAAGGCTATTACGGTAGTAAAAACACCAAATAAGGTCGGCACGGCTACTCGCATAGTGCCTTTTATGGTGTTTCGCAAGGTATCGCCTTCCTTGGATCGGACGCTGTATATACTTTCACCGACCACGACGGCATCATCGACAATAATGCCGAGAGCCATCAAAAAGCCGAAAGTGGTAAAGGAGTTGAGCGACAAACCTGCATAGGAATCGCCCATGAAAAACAAGGTGCCGAGAAACACAAAGGGCAGTCCCATTGCCACCCAGAAAGCAACGGTCAGGTTTAGAAAAACAGCCAGCAGGACAAATACCAGCACAATCCCTGTCAAAGCATTTTTAATCAATAAGTTCAGTCGATCCATGATGCTGGTGCTGCGGTCATACCAGGTAGCAAGTTCCACTTGAGCAGGCAATTTATTGCTGTTTTGCCATTGCTCGACGATTTGATAAGCATCGGCAACCGAGTCGGCAATATCATCCAGCCCCGTGGTGACGACCTGCACACCGATACTGTCTTTGGCCTGAAATCGTGACAGCATGGAAGTATCATCATCAAAGCTGTCCAGAATATAGGCCACATCGCCCAATAAAATCTGCTGTCCGTTGTCGTCGGTTAACAACGGGATCCTGGCAAAATCCTGTTTTAAATAGGCTTGTTCAGAAGCATTGAGCTGAAGGTAAACATTTTCATTACGTAACACAGCGGTTAATGGCGTAGATGAATTGCTATTAATCGCATTTTCGACATCGCTTAACGACAGTCCGTAAGATTGCAAACGACCATCGTCGATTTCGATCATCATCATTGGATCTAACCAGCCGGAAATGGTGACCCGATTGATAGTGGATTTGGTTAACAGATCTGCTTTGAGTGTTTCAGCGAGCTGCTGCAAGGTATGGCGATCAGTATCACCATACAGTTGTAACCAGATAGCATGTTCTTCCCGTTCGGCCTTTTTGATCACCGGATTTTTGGCTTCAGCAGGGAAGGTGGATATCGCATCCACTTGCGCTTTAACATCACGCATCAGCGTGTCGAGATCGTAACCGCGTTGCATTTCCACTGTGACGGTGACGCCGCTGCGAGTCGAATCGCTGGTAATGGTTTTAATACCAATGATACCTTCCAGCTGCTCTTCAATTTTGATCGCCAGACCTTCTTCAGACAATTTTGCCGAGCCGCTGTCATAGGAAACTGAAATTGTCAGGCTGTCTGGTTCACTGCTGGGAAAAGCTTCTTTGCGTAAATCACCAACAGACATTAAGCCCATGATTATAACCAGTAGCATCAACAGGTTAGCCGCTACCGGATTGGTGGCAAACCAGCCAATAATGCCGCTGCGACCGATATTTTTACTCATAATCTACCGCCTCAATCGGGGCGACGGCCATGCCTTCAACGTAGCTACTGATTGGTTGCAATAAGATTTGTTGTGGGGCGTCGATTAAAGATGAAGGTGGTTCGATGTAAATAAAGTGCTCATCACTAAATACTGGGGAAGTAGCGAATTTAGCCAGATTACGCTCGGCTGTCACATGCCAGATCTCTCCGCGTTGGCTTAAGCTGGTTAATGGTACTTGCCATAGATTATCCATTTGCCGACCACCCAGGCTGACCTCGACAAATATACCTGGGTAGATTGCCGGTTGTTGATCCAGCGGTTTATCTACCCCGACAATCAATGAACGTTGACGAGTGGTGCCATCAAGGTGTTGTTCAACTCGCAACACTTTCCCTTGCCAAATGGCATCGCCTTCCACAGCATGTAAATCAACAGGCCACTCACCGGTAACCAAACTTTCGGCTTCCGGCAAACTCTGCCATTCACGATCGGACAGCGAGACTTTTACTTCAACCCAATCAGTGCTGTACAAAGAAGCCACTTGGGTTCCGGTCTGTAAATAACTGCCGGGGGAAACATCGCGGGTTATGACCAATGCATCAAAAGGCGAGCGAATAATGCTCTGCTGTAAATCTTTTTCAGCACTGGCTAATAATGCTTCGGCATTAGTCACACTGGCTGCAGCACTGGCTAACTGGGGAACGCGTAATACCAAATCCGAATCCGGATCACCGTCAAGTCCAGAAGCAGCCCATTCCACCTGAGCCTGTAAACCCTGACGCTCTTCTTCCAGATAGACGAGTTTGGCTTCGGCAAGTTGCTGTTTGGCAGCTGCTACTGCGGCACGATAGTCACTGTTTTCCAGTCGCAGCATTTCGTCACCTTTTTTCAACCGGAAACCGGTTTCAAAGCGGGGAGATAATTGTTCGACTTGTCCGGCGACCTGCGCCGCAAGAGTGATATGGTAATGCGGCTGAGTGGCGCCATAAGCGCTGACTTGGGACTGATAGGTTCCCGGCATAACCGTTATCACCGAAACTTCAGGCCGTATTTGCGGTACTTCTCGCGCTGGTAATGGACGGTTGGCATAGCGTTCAATCTGATTCTGAGTGAACATATAAATAGCGATAAAGGCCAGTAAAGCTCCTAGAAACACAAACCATTGAACTCGTTTAGTCATGCTCTAGCCTCCAGCCCCAGCGCCAATCCCAGTGAAATTCGATTTAACAGCCGTTGATAAATAAGGTCGTCCAGTTGTGAGCGTAGATCAAAAGTTTGCTGCTGCACGATCAACAGATCCAGAATGGTTCGTAGACCGCTGCGATAATTTGCCTGATATTGACGTAGATTGTTTTCAGCACTGGCTAGCGCCGTTTCAATATGTTGCTGGCGTTTGATCAAAGCCTGTTCCTGGCTTAATGCCTGTTCGATTTCTGTTACCGCATTTAATAAGGTATCGCGATATTGTTGATAACTGAATGCAGTTTCCAGTTCACGAATTTCGGCTTCGGCCCTTAGTTGCCCACCTTGATACAGCGGTGCCGTTAATTGTCCCAATAAGCTCCACACTGGGGCAGTAAATAAACTTGCCCGGGGAGAACTGCCGACATCTTCTAATACCGCTTGCAGATTAAGGCTTGGTAACAAATCTTTATAAGCGACATCGGTTCGAGCACTGGCAGCTTCTATTGCAGCATAAGCGGCTAACAGATCAGGGCGGCGATTCAAGGTCTGTTCAGGTAAATCAATTGCTGGAATAACAACTTCCGGGTACTCAGTGGGCAGCGAAAATGCCGGGTTATTAACCTGGCCAACCAGGGTTTTCAGTTGAATAGTTTGCTGACGGTAATTTTCAGTTAACGCTTCAATATTGGCAGCGGAAGTAGCCACTGAGCTGCGCGCACTGTCTAAATCTTCCAATGTGCCTAAACCCTGGCGGTAGCGTTGCAGAATAAAGCTTTCAGTTTGCTGCAGGCTGTTCAGACGCTGCTGTTCAATATCAATCGCGCGTTGCTGTGCAATCAATGTTAACCAGACTCGCATAACTTCGGCGGCTAAAGTGTCCCGTGCTGACTGATACAAAAGGTTTTGTTCAGTGATATCAAGATTGGCAGCACGTTCATTGTCAGCCAGCTTGCCCCATAAATCGGCTTGCCAGCTGACACTGACATTTGCACCGAAACTGGCATCACTTTCACTACTGTTGAGCGCGGATAAACCTGCACTGACAAAAGGGCGTTTCTCGCCAGAGACCTGGATTAATTGAGATTGGCGAATTTGCAGGGTCAATAATGTTTGTTGTAAACCGGGGTTAGATTGCATGGCGACTTGCAACAGTTCTTCGAACATATCGCTATCAACCAAATCATTCAGATAAGCGACCTCAGTCTGTTGTGGCAGATTCTGCCACTCCGTCACCTGTTGCTGTTCGGTGGAGATCAATGTGTCGTAATTCGGTTGTTCTGAAGTGATGCTGCATGCTGTCAATAACAGCAATGGCAATAAAAACAGTTTTTTTAGATATCGTTCCGGGTTGATAACGTTCACCTGATATCGCGCTCCCTATGAAATGGGTGTCAATGTGAACGCCAATTTAATGGTCCGAGGGTTAATGCAAGGTTAACAGCCGTTCTTTTCTGTTGGATTAGGTCGGCAACTGCGTAAAATCAGGGTTTTGATAACCAAGCCAGCGATGGCACATCCGCTCATCACGCTAATCATCGGCCAGAGGCTGCCATCTCCCAAAGAACTTACCAGTAATCCGCTGGCTGCACCGGATAAAAAGCCAAACGAACCCAGCACTGCGGTAGCGGTGGCACTGCTACGCGGGAAAAACTCCACTGTGCTGGCTACAGCATTTGACACAATCAGCGCCTGACAACCAATAAATATCATGATGCCGGCAACAATCAGACTCAAAGCTGGGGCGGGGATAATCAGGATGTACAGCAACATTACTACGCCGATAATGACTTGCAGAATTTGCCCGAGTCTCAATAAAAACGGCGGGTCATAGAAATGTAATAGCCGGACATTAATACGGTTAACCACAATCATCATTAATACATTGACCCCGAATAACAATGGATACACGGAAGCCGAGACACCGAAATACACCATATAAACAGAAGGTGAGGCGGTTATAAAACTGAACAAACCGCCATAGGTAAAACTTTGCGCCGCCAGATAGGCCAGGGCTTTACGATGCGTTAAAACTTCGATATAGCGGCGCAGTGCGGAGGTGGTCTGGGTAGGCTGAATGCGGGTTTCCGGCAATAAGCGATATAGCAATAGTCCTATTAATAATGCATAGATAAACAGCACGATAAAAATCGAATGCCAGCCGGCAATATGCAGACAAATCATGCCAATAAGCGGAGCGAGCAGCGGCGCAATCATCATGATAATCGCCATATGTGATAAATAACGTGCACTATCACGACCACTGCTGATATCGCGAATCACCGCTGAGGAGTTGACAATAGCCATGCCGCCACCAACGGCTTGAATGATTCGCCACAGCCACAAACCATGCAGGGTATGGCTGAAAACGATACCCAAACTGGCAATGCAAAATAAAGTCAGGCCAATAAAGATAATACGTCTGCGACCAAAATGATCTGACAGTGGACCACCCGCCAACTGGCCGATAGCAAAACCTGCCAGAAATAAACTCAGTGACAATTCAATCGCATGAATACTGACAGAAAACTCAGTTGCCATTTGCGGCATAGCGGGCAAATAGGCATCAATAGCGAGGGGTGCGATAGCCGTTAACCCAGCTAATAACAAAATAAGCTGTGCCACATTGTGGGGATTGATAGCGGGTTGTTTATTCATTTTGGCAGTCAACCAGCTTCCTTTGATTAGCAAACAGAGTGTTACATTTTCAAGCTGAGATTATTATTTGTTTGGTGTATCACCTAATGCCGGACTGATATCAGGATCTTGCTTTGGCAATGATTGCGGTCTTAATTCACGCATATCAAAACCATTAGGTTGTTGAAATACCCGCAAACCGAATTCGGGCAATATGGCTAGCATATGATCAAAGATATCCGAGGCAATGCCTTCGTATTCGATCCAGTTGGTGGTGTTGGTAAAACAATAAATCTCTAAAGGCAGACCGTTGGCAGTCGGCTCAAGTTGCCGTGACATCAAGGTGTAGCTTTGATGAATACTTGGATGGTTTTTTAAATAATTATTTACGTATGCCCGGAAGCTACCGATGTTGGTGATACGCCGTGTGTTAACAGGCTCCTTGCCCCACTCAGCTAATTGTTGGTTCCACTCATCAATATCTTTTTGTTTTTGCTGTAAATAATTATCCATCAGACTGAAACGATGCAGTTTCTTCCGCTCATCATCAGACAGAAAATGAATACTTTGTTGATCAATCAAAATGCTGCGTTTAATACGACGACCGCCAGCTTCCTGCATGCCGCGCCAGTTTTTAAACGGATCGGTAAGAAAACGTTTAGTCGGAATTACGCTAATGGTTTTATCCCAGTTCTGCACTTTCACCGTATGCAATGCAATATCAATAACATCACCGTCGGCATTGAGCGGCGTCATTTCAATCCAGTCACCGACACGAATCAAATCGTTGGAATTAATCTGTACGCTGGCCACCAGCGACAGCAGGGTGTCCTGAAAAATCAATAACAATACCGCAGCCATCGCCCCCAGCCCTGACAATAAAATCAGTGGTGAGCGGTCAATTAATGAAGCGATGATCAATATTGTGGCAATCGCAAATATGGCGATTTTAAGAACCTGGATATAACCTTTAATCGGTTTCAGATGTGCATCAGGGCGCTTGTTGTAAGCGTCGTTGACAATCGTCAGCAAACTGCCAAGACCTAAGGCGATAGTCAGCACAATAAATGCAGAGGTGACGTTTTGCACCACTGTGACAGCGGTTTCAGAAATGTTCGGGATGACGACAATTCCAGTCGACAAAATAATTGCTGGAACAATATTGGCCATCCGTCTGATAAACGGGGAGTCCGCCAAAGATGAATAACGACCTAGTTGACTGGTTTTAAGAATGCGGTAGACACCACGTACCAGAATACGTTTAACCAACCAATTTGCTATCCAGGCAATAAGGACCAGTAAGAAAAGGCCAACTACAGTGTAGAGATGAGGATGGTTTTCTAACCAATCGACTAATAGGTAATAGCTTTCCACACAATGCTCCGCAGCAGATTTCAGGGGGCTGATTGTAGCATTCAAACAGTTATAAAATCCGGCACATCTAAACACTATATTTAGTGGGGAACATTCCGGCAAAGTTTTGAGCACAAAGCAAATTACTGTATATTTGCCGGTTTTCCGAATAAGCCCGATTATCAACGTGAAGTCTAATCCACCCTAGCGTATCACTTCCCTCAGGACCTAATCTGGTCCTTGATGTTTAACACATCGTCCCCGCCAACAATGCGGTTGTGCTGGTCATCGCCACCGTTAAATGAATGCAGTCAACATCAAATGTCACTCAGCTTGGCAATAATTGTTATCTGAAAAAATCTTTTGAACACAGGAAGCTTATTAATGTTGCAAAACCTTAAACAAGACTGGTTTTCCAATATCCGTGGCGATTTAATCGCTGGTATTGTTGTGGCCTTGGCGTTGATTCCCGAAGCCATTGCTTTTTCAATCATCGCCGGCGTCGATCCGAAAGTCGGTTTATATGCCTCATTCTGTATCGCGGTGATTATCTCGATCGTTGGTGGTCGCCCTGGCATGATCTCAGCGGCTACTGCAGCCATGGCAGTATTAATGGTCACGCTGGTTAAAGAGCATGGTCTGGAATACCTGCTAGCAGCAACATTACTCACCGGTGTTATTCAGATTGTGATGGGTTATTTAAAGCTGGGAAATCTGATGCGTTTCGTTTCACGCTCAGTCGTGACGGGCTTTGTTAACGCATTAGCTATTCTGATTTTTATGGCGCAATTACCCGAACTAACTAATGTTACCTGGCATGTCTATGCGATGACGGCTGCGGGCTTGGGTATCATCTATCTATTCCCTTATGTGCCAACAATCGGTCGTTTATTGCCATCACCGCTAGTCACTATCATTGTGCTGACAGTAGTGGCAGTCGTATTCAATATCGATATTCGAACCGTTGGTGATATGGGTGATTTGCCGGATACGTTACCGATATTCTTGTGGCCAGATGTACCGTTAAATTTTGAAACCTTATCGATCATTTTTCCCTATGCCATGGCTTTGGCAGTAGTCGGCTTGTTGGAATCGATGATGACAGCAACTATCGTCGATGATTTAACCGATACATCAAGCGACAAAAACCGTGAATGTAAAGGTCAGGGCGTCGCCAATATTGGTTCAGGTTTACTGGGCGGTATGGCGGGGTGTGCAATGATCGGTCAGTCTATTATCAATATTAAATCTGGTGGACGTGGACGTTTATCTACCATGACAGCCGGCTTGTTCCTGTTGTTTATGGTATTGGTGTTGGACGATTTACTGGTACAAATCCCAATGGCAGCGTTGGTGGCTGTAATGATCATGGTATCGATTGGTACCTTTTCATGGACATCAATTCGTGATCTGAGAAAACATCCTTTGTCGACCAACATCGTCATGGTCATGACCGTACTGGTCGTAGTGTTCACTCACAATCTCGCTTTAGGTGTATTTGTTGGCGTACTGCTGGCAGCCTTGTTCTTTGCCAATAAAGTGGCGCACTTTATGGTGGTGAAAAGTGACCTTAGCGAAAAGGACACTAAACGTCGTTATGAAGTCAGAGGTCAGATCTTCTTTGCCTCAGCGGACAAGTTTGCAGCGGCATTTGATTTCAAAGAAGCATTAGAAAAAGTCGAAATTGATCTGAGTTATGCCCATTTTTGGGATATCACCTCCGTTTCTGCACTGGACAAAGTCGTGCTCAAATTCCGCCGAGAAGGTACTGAGGTTGAACTGGTGGGCATGAATGCTGCCACAGCAACTATTGTTGACCGATTTGGTGTGCACGATAAGCCGGAAGAAGTCGAAAAAATGCTCGCCGGTCACTAATAAATAGAGGATTGAGAGAGATGACAAAAATAATAGCCTGTATTGATGGTTCAATAACGTCACCAGCAGTCTGTAAAGCTGCCGCTTGGGCAAGTTACAAATTACAAACACCACTTGATTTATTGCATGTGTTGGATAAAACCGAATATCCCAAACCTGAAAACAGTAAAAATCTGTCGGGCAATATCGGCTTGGGCAGTCGTGAAAACTTGCTGAAAGAGCTGGTTGAACTGGATGAAAAACGCAGTCGTCTGGCATTGGAACATGGCAAAAACATTTTGCATGACGCCAGTTCATTAGCCCAGCAACATGGCGCCGTTGAGGTGACAACGCATCAACGTCATGGTGGTTTGATGGAAACCTTGTCCGATATGCAGGATGACACCCGTGTTTTGGTGTTAGGCCGTCAAGGACAAGCTCATGAAAATGAAACACATAGTCTGGGCAGTCATCTGGAAAATGTGATTCGTGCTTTGACTAAACCCATTCTGATTACCCTCCCGGAATTTACTGTTCCGCAGCGCTTTATCATTGCTTTTGATGGCAGTGCAACAGCCACCAAAGCCCTGGAAAAAGTTGCTGTTAGCGATCTGCTGAAAGGTTTGGAATGCCATATCGTTATGGTGGCTGAGGATGATTCTAATCATCAAGCTCAGTTGGATAAGGCAAAGCAACAGCTTATTACTTCGGGCTTCGAAGTCACTACTGCGTTATTACAAGGTGCAGTGCAACCGGCGCTTCATGATTATCAACGTGAAAACGCTATTGATTTGATGGTAATGGGTGCGTACGGCCATTCACGTATCCGTCAATTTCTGGTCGGCAGTAACACTGCCAAAATGGTGCGAATGAGTGATATTCCACTGCTATTGCTTCGCTAAACAGGAAATTACCTTTGAATCAGATGAATATCGTACAACTGGAAAACTACCGGCAGAAGTTATTGCAACTTAAATTGGTGTTGTTAACCGATAATGAAGTGGATAACGCCAGGCTGGTGGAAATTCAGCCTGCACAACTGGATGCCTTATCTTTTCATTTACAAATTAAAAAACAAGAAGCCATTAAATACCAACAAGCTCAATTGCAGGCTATTGATGGCGCATTGAGACGTATCGATCAGGATGATTTTGGCTTTTGTTATGTTTGTAATCAGCCCATCAGTGAGGCCCAATTAAATTTCGATTTGACTGTTACAAGATGTATCAAGTGTGCTGATAAAGCCTTTGAATGATCTTCAGCTTTTTTACTGCTTTAAGACTACAATTTCACCATCAGTTCAATGCTTTATTTATAAATTGGAACTATTCATTGACTACTACATTAGTAGGGCAATTTTCACCAGCTAACAGGATTGACGGAATTCAATCCTTTGGTTGTCTCATACGTTTTGACAATCTTTTACAGAAAATTCTACAAGTCAGTGCTAATTTGCAGGAAAAGCTGGGTATTTCCGTCGACAAGGCGTTGACATCATCACCCAAGGATATTCTTGGTAGCAAATTACAACAACGCATAAAGCAATCTCTCGGTAACAGCTCACGTTTATCAGCTGCATTGATCATTAATCGTCAGGTGCTTGGTTCTTATCAGCGCTTCCACGTGATGGCTTATCGCAGTGACGATTCAATTGTTATTGAATTTGAACCACTTTCCCGATCTGGCGAACAGCGTCTAATGCCTATCGTTAATGAATGGTTGAGTCGTCTGGCACAGGTTCAGCAGATTGAATTGTTGCAGAAAATGTTAGTGCAAAGCATTCAGGCCGTTACAGGCTATGATCGTGTCTTGTTATGTCAATTTGATTCGCATTGGAATCGTATAGCTATCGCCGAAGCCTGCCGCAATCCTTCTCGAAGTTTATTAAATTATCGATTTCCGGCCAGTGATATTCCTGCTGAAGTCAGAAACCGTTATGTTATTCAACCACTCCGCAATATACCGGATGTCAATGCACAAATAGTGCCTTTGACACCGACTTCAGCTGATCTTGACCTGCCACCGTTGGATTTAACCGCGGGAACACTGCGGGCCTTATCACCCCATCACCAACACTATTTACGTGAGATTAATGTTGCTGCTTCATTGAGCATAGCTATTGCTGGTGAGCAACAATTATGGGGAATTCTCACCTGTCATCATTTTACAGCGGTTGAGGTATCTGCAGCAGAGCGCGATGCGGCTTTTAATTTGGTGCAGATGGCCACGCAAAGAATGTTTTTATTACAAGCCAGGCAACAAGCGACGTTTCTGCAACAAGTTTTAGATAGTCGTGAATTACTTTCAACGGAACGTGACAAAGTGGTTCAACCAACAGCATTACTTGAGAAATATGGCAAAAACTGGATGCAGTTGTTCAATTGCAACGGTATTGCCCTGTTATACCATGATCAAGTGAGCTGCACCGGCGAAACGCTAGATAATTATGAGCTAGATATTGTGGGCAAGTGGCTTGCAGAGCACTCCGGAAATAAGGCTTGCTGGGCTTGTGATCAGCTGCCAAACAGTCCATTAGACGAGCTGGTCAATCTGCGTAGTCGAGCTGGATTATTGGCCGTACCTTTACCCATTGAGCACAATCAATCTGGATGGTTATTGTTATTCCGTAACGCTAAAAAAACGCAATTTAGCTGGGTAGGCAAAAAACAAATTATAGAGGCCGAGACCTCAAACCCGCTGCATTGTGTTGAAGAGCGAGGCTACGAAATTTGGGTAGAAACTATTGATAACGAAGCGCCTCGCTGGTCAGTAAAGGAACAACATGCGGCGCAGGATCTGGCCGAAGATTTAGCGGTAGCAATTACCGTTCATCAAATCAGTCGGCTGAATACTGAATTACAACGGGCGAACAAACAGCTTAAAGAGATTGCTCATACCGATACATTGACCAAAATCTGGAACCGCTATCGAATGGAGTTGGCCATTGATGCCGAGCTCGCCGCCGCAGAACGTTATGGGCATCCTTGCTCGATTTTGCTGTTTGATGTGGATCGTTTTAAATCAGTTAATGATACCTATGGTCATGATGTGGGTGATCAAGTGCTAACTAGGCTCGCTGAAGAAGTCCAGTCAAAATTGCGGATAAGTGACAATTTAGGCCGCTGGGGTGGTGAAGAATTTATTGTTTTGGCCTCCCACAATACACTTGAAGAAGCGATAGCATTAGCCGAACGTTTACGACAACATATCGAAACGGTTGAATTCAAAACTGTTGGCAAGATCACTGTAAGCATTGGGGTTGCCGAAGCTATACCTGGCAAGGAAACACGCCGACGGTTGTTCGAACGAGCTGATCAAGCGATGTATCGAGCCAAACAATCTGGGCGTAATCGTGTGGAAGCCGCAAGCACCGAATTGTCTGCATCCTGATTTTCATCCAAAATACGCGGTTTATTGCCCGTGCTGCCATGCCGATTGGCCAATCCATATTTTAAACTGAGTCAATATGTCCGAAAGTCTGTTACAGAAACAAGTCTCTAAACGCCGTACCTTTGCCATTATTTCGCATCCTGATGCGGGTAAAACCACGTTGACTGAAAAACTCTTATTATTCGGCGGCGCGATTCAGATGGCGGGTAGTGTCAAATCCCGTAAAACCGATAAACATGCGACCTCTGACTGGATGGAAATGGAAAAGGAGCGGGGCATTTCGGTCACTTCTTCGGTCATGCAGTTTCCCTATAAAGATCGCATCGTTAATTTGCTGGATACCCCCGGCCATGCTGACTTCTCGGAAGATACTTATCGCACGTTGACCGCAGTAGACTCGGCATTAATGGTCATCGACAGTGCCAAAGGTGTTGAAGAACGTACCATTAAATTAATGGAAGTCTGCCGGTTACGCGATACGCCTATTCTGACCTTTATTAATAAACTGGATCGAGAAGGGCGCGATCCACTGGATTTGCTCAGTGAAGTGGAAAACATTCTGAATATTCGCTGTGCGCCAATCACCTGGCCAATCGGTATGGGCAAAGGCTTTAAAGGTATTTTTCATCTTTATCACGATAATATTCGGTTGTTCGAAGCGCATGGTAAAGAGGCGGGTGAACTGATTCAGGGGCTGGATAATCCACGTCTGGATGAGTTATTTGGTTCGATGGCTGAAGAATTACGTGAAGAGATCGATCTGGTGCGTGGTGCCAGCGATCAATTTGATTTGGACGCCTTTTTATCTGGACAGATGACACCAGTATTTTTTGGCTCAGCAATGAATAACTTTGGCGTGACCGAATTGATGGATGCCTATGTTGAATACGCGCCAGCACCGCAACCACGTGAAACTAAAACCCGTGATGTCGCGGCCGATGAAGAGAATTTCAGCGGTTTTGTGTTTAAAATTCAAGCCAATATGGATCCCAAACATCGGGATCGTATTGCCTTTATGCGTGTTTGCAGTGGCCATTACACCAAAGGTATGAAATTGCGCCAGACTCGTATTGGCAAGGATGTGACTATTGCGAATGCAGTCACTTTTATGGCGGCAGAACGCGAACAGGCTGAAGAGGCCTGGCCCGGTGATATTCTCGGCTTACATAATCACGGCACCATTCAGATTGGCGATACCTTTACTCAAGGTGAAGATTTGCAGTTCACTGGTATTCCATACTTTGCACCGGAATTATTTCGCCGTGTGCGTTTGAAAGATCCTCTGAAAAACAAAGCGCTGTTAAAAGGTCTGCAACAGCTTAGTGAAGAGGGTGCCACACAGTTATTCCGTCCACTGGATAACAATGACTTAATTCTTGGCGCGGTTGGTGTGTTGCAGTTTGATGTGGTCGTACATCGTCTGAAAGGGGAATATGGCGTCGAGTGTGCTTATGAGCCAGTTCAGGTTAATACGGCACGCTGGGTGTATTGTGATGATGTGAAAAAGCTGGAGGAATTCAAGCGTAAAACCTCAATGAATCTGGCCTTGGATGGTGCTGATAACCTCACATATATCGCGCCGACGCGAGTTAATCTGGAACTGACCATGGAACGTTGGCCGGAAATTGATTTCCGTTCGACGCGCGAACATCTCTAAAAGGCTTGCCAGCGAACGGACTTCTCAAGCAGAATGAATTTCTAATCGTTGCCGGAGAGAGAGATGAAAGTCAGACTCATTACCAAAAACAAAGGTAAGCCGGTTATCGGCCTGACACCGACAGATACGCTGGATAAAGCGGTTCATCTGATGATGGAACATCGTATCGGGTCATTAGTGGTCACGGAAAATGGCGCTTTGGTGGGTATTCTGTCAGAGCGTGATTTACTTAGCGTGTTACACAAAAAACATGCGATGTGGGAGCCGAAGACGGCGGCTGATGCGATGACACCAAATCCTTACACCTGTGATCCTGATAATACGCTGGAAGAGGTGATGAATATGATGGTGGAACATAATATCCGCCATTTACCAGTGGTTTACAAAGGCCGGTTAGAAGGCATGTTATCAATTACCGATGTAGTGGAAGAACTGCTGAAAAAAGCGAAATTCGAAAATAAACTACTTAAAAACTATATTCAGAACTGGCCAGATGCCGAGCACGAAGATTAAGCTCTAAGATTCGGGTAGCTTATCCATTCTCTCAACTTGCAGTCGGTTGTCCTTGGCGAATTCCAGTAGGAACTCGAAAAGCATCACATCATCTTCTTCAAGCTGCGCATCAATCACCACGCATTTGGTGCCCTCCAATGAGGCCAATTTAACGTTGGGATGAAAGATAATCCGTCTACCCGGTCCATAGCTGGCCACTGCACCGCACAATCTTTCCGCCCAATCGCTGGGACGGAATTTATCGCCGTCTTCAGTGATGCCTTTAATGATCACTTTTTCCGTTGCAGTCATCGAATTTGGTGCTCTTGAATTTACATAATGGATATTGGTTGTGCATTTTACTGTGTAACATCAGGCAAAGGCCAAACAAACTGTTTTCAGTGATTTAGGTCGGCGCGAAAAACCCGTATAATCGAGCGCTTTATTATTTGACGACAACGAGACGTTTTGTGGCCGACTACAAACACACTTTAAATCTTCCTGCGACTGAGTTTCCGATGAAAGCGGGACTGCCTACTCGCGAACCTGTGATTTTAGAGCGTTGGCAGGAGCAAGACCTTTATCGGCAGTTGCGAGAAACCAATCAGGGTAAACCGAAATTCATTCTGCACGATGGCCCTCCGTATGCCAATGGCGATATCCATATTGGTCATGCCGTCAATAAAATTCTCAAAGATATTATTCTTAAATCCAAAACGCTTAGTGGCTTTGACACACCGTATGTTCCCGGCTGGGATTGCCATGGTCTGCCAATCGAATTAAATGTGGAGAAAAAAGTCGGCAAGCCCGGTGTTAAAGTCAGTCCTGCGGAGTTCCGTCAGGCCTGTCGTGACTATGCGGCCAAACAGGTTGATGGACAGCGTGAAGATTTCAAACGTCTGGGTGTATTGGCAGATTGGGATAATCCTTATCTCACCATGGATTTTCAGTTTGAAGCCGACATTATCCGCACTTTGGGTGAAATCATTGAAAACGGCCATTTGCACAAAGGTGTAAAACCGGTGCATTGGTGTGTGGATTGTGGATCTGCGTTAGCCGAAGCCGAAGTCGAATATGAAGATAAAACCTCACCGGCGATTGATGTACGTTTTCAACTGGTGGATGTTGCTGCATTTGATAATGCCTGCCCGAATAACGGGACTGGCCCGGTCGGCATCGCTATCTGGACTACCACACCATGGACATTGCCCGCTAATCAGGCCGTCTGTCTGCACCCAGATTTAGAGTATGTCGTAGTGCAATGTGCGGCTGAGCGTTTGGTGTTGGCAGAAGCACTTTATGAAAAAGCTCTGGAGCGTTATCAATTAACTGGTGAAGTCATCGCCCGTTGTAAAGGTGCTGAGCTGGAAGGTTTATTGCTTCAGCACCCGTTTTACGATCGCAAGGTGCCAGTCATTTTAGGCGATCATGTCACCACTGATGCCGGTACTGGCGCAGTACATACCGCTCCGGGTCATGGTCAGGATGACTATATCGTAGGTCTTAAATATAAACTGGAAGTTGATAATCCGGTCGGTGGTAACGGTGTGTTTTTACCTGACACCCCGGTATTTGCTGGTGAATCGGTATTTAAAGCCAATCCACTGGTCATCGAATTATTAAAAGAAAAATCGGCTTTGCTTTGTCATGTCGATATTCGTCACAGCTATCCGCATTGCTGGCGGCATAAAACGCCGATCATTTTCCGCGCCACGCCTCAATGGTTTGTCAGCATGGAGCAGAATGGTCTGCGCGATCAGGCAATGCAGGCTATTGCAGCAACCAAATGGATGCCTGACTGGGGCCAGAAACGTATTGAAAATATGGTGACAGGTCGTCCGGACTGGTGTATCTCCCGTCAGCGTACCTGGGGCGTGCCGATCCCGTTATTTGTACATCAACAAAGCGGGGAGTTGCATCCTGATTCGAAAGCATTAATCGAAAAAGTGGCATTAGCTGTTGAACAAAAGGGCATTGATGCCTGGTTTGAGATGGATGCCAGCGAACTGATTGGTGCAGATGCAGACAATTATTTCAAAGTTACCGATACACTGGATGTCTGGTTTGATTCGGGTGTGTCGCATGCCTGTGTGTTAACCCGTCGTGACGGTTTGCAACGTCCTGCTGATCTCTATCTGGAAGGCAGTGATCAACACCGTGGCTGGTTCCAGTCATCTCTACTTACTTCAGTTGCCACTACTGGCAAAGCACCCTACAAGTCTGTATTGACGCATGGTTTTACTGTGGATGCCGAAGGCAAAAAAATGTCCAAATCCAAGGGCAACACGGTTTCGCCGCAAAAAGTAGTCAATAACCTGGGTGCGGACATTATTCGTCTGTGGGTAGCAGCTACCGATTACAGTGCTGAAATGAGTGTGTCGGATGAGATCCTTAAACGCACCGCCGACTCATATCGGCGTATTCGTAATACCGCCCGGTATCTGTTATCAAATCTGAATGATTTTGATCCAGCAAACAACTTAGTTGCCACTGAAGAATTGTTACCGTTAGATCGTTGGGTTTTGGATCGCGCTTACCATTTACAGCTGGAAATCCTGGCGGCCTATGAAAGTTATCAGTTCCATTTGATTTATCAGAAAGTGCATAACTTCTGCGCCAACGAGTTAGGCAGTGCTTATCTGGATATCACCAAGGATCGTCAGTACACGATGCCAACGGATAGTCTTGGACGTCGTTCGTCACAAACAGCGATGTTCCATATTCTTGAGGCATTGACACGCTGGATCGCGCCGATTTTGAGTTTTACTGCTGATGAGCTTTGGGAGTTTATTCCAGGCAAGCGTAATGCTTCGGTGTTATTGAATGACTGGTATCAGCATTTGGCACCCTTATCAGCTGATAGTGCGTTATCAGCTGTAGACTGGCAGCAATTATTTGCCGTACGGGATGCGGTTGCCAAAGAACTGGAAAATAAACGTAATCAAGGCGAAGTAAAAGGTGGTTTAACTGCCGATGTAGCTTTGTACGCTGATGAACCTTTGCTGACGATTTTGAATAAAGCCGGCGATGAACTGAAATTTGTCTTAATCACATCATCGGCAAAATATTTTTCATTCGCGGATAAACCTGCCACGGCAATTCAGACTGGTTTGAGTGAGCTTGCCGTGGATATTCATGCTTCGACTAATGCACGTTGTGAGCGCTGCTGGCATCAGACGGTAGATGTCGGTACTCATGCCGATCATCCAGAGCTGTGTGGTCGCTGTGTTGAAAATATTGAAGGCAACGGCGAAAAC
>JAMDEF010000104.1 GCA_023488305.1 Gammaproteobacteria bacterium
GGAATAACGCACATTATGATGGCCGTAAAGCTGATTTCCGTCATGTGGTATTGGTGATGACCACCAATGCCGGAGCACAGGAAATGGGCCGCAGCTCGATTGGCTTTACCAAACAGGAACATCATATGGATGGTAGTGAAGCATTAAAACGTGCTTTCTCACCGGAGTTCCGTAATCGACTGGACGGCATTATTCAGTTCCAACCGCTCAGTAAAGAAGCCATTTTACGCGTGGCTGACAAAGCGGTGCTTGAGTTGGAAATGCTGTTGCAGGACAAAAACGTCACCATCGAAATTGAGAATGATGCGCGTGAGTGGCTGGCAGAGCATGGCTATGACGTACAGATGGGAGCCAGACCTATGGCTCGCCTAGTACAGGAAAAAATCAAACGTCCGTTGGCTGATGAATTATTATTCGGCCAACTGAGCGATGGTGGTCATGTCAGGGTCATTCTGAAAAATGATGAACTGGTTCTGGATATCATCAAAGAAACAGAACCTGCATAATGCTAAACAATGAACCCGGTAGTTATTTGCTACCGGGTTTTTTTATGTCTGAAAATAGTTATTCCCGATAATTTTTTCCATTTAATACCGGCAAGTTATTCACCTATTTCACAATTTCTTCACAGGTCTCAATAAGAGATCTCGCTAACTGACTGATTACGTTGGTTGTATTTGTAAGTTGTTGAAATATAATGAGTTAATGGAGTTGATTGTTTTTTGACCATTTTGAGCAGAGTGCTTAAATATGAACAGCTTAGCGACTAACTCCAAAGTTAAACACAGAGTTATCCACAGAAAATGTGAGTAACTTTACAGTTTTATGACACAGCAAATTCCAAGCCAAGATCGTATAAATATCTTTATAGTTCTATGCCTTTCTGGGCACGTACACCGTCTCGAAAAGCGTGTTTGACATCATCAATCCGGCTGACGGTATCGGCTGCTTCAATCACACTATCCGGTGCGCCGCGGCCAGTGATAATCACATGCTGCATAGCCGGGCGTGCAGTGATATCGGCCAGCACTTTATCGGCATCCAGATATTTCATTTTCAAGACAATATTCAGTTCATCCAGCAAAATCACGTTAATGCTGTCGTCCTGTAACATCGTTTTAACAATGTCCCAGCCAGCCTCCGCTGAGGCTTTATCTTGTTCCAGATTTTGGGTATCCCAGGTAAACCCATCACCGACCACGTGATAACTAACTTGTTCAGGAAAACGACGATAAAAAGCTTCTTCACCAGTACTCATCGCACCCTTAATAAATTGCACGATACCAACTTTCATATCATGGCCCAATGCACGGGCAATCATGCCAAAACCGGATGAACTTTTACCTTTGCCATTGCCAGTTATGCACAACAGTAAACCTTTATCCTTAGTGGCTTTTTGGATTTTCTGATCGACCACTTCTTTGTGACGTTGCATGCGATCTTTATGGCGTTGGCTTTTCTCAGAATCAGTCATAATTTTCCTATAAAACAAAAAATATCAGTAATGCCGTTTCCAGCAGTTCCACCATTGCACCCGCAGTATCACCGGTAAAGCCGTTTAATCGACGCTCCATCAGGTAGCGTAGCAACAGAAAAACCAATAAGCCAAACAACAGGGCAAACAAGCCGATACTCAATAAAGCTAATACACCGATGAGGAGCATCAACCGTTGTGTATGCAATACAGATTGCTGTTGTTTGAGAATACTGCCCAAACCGTGGGGCCGCACATAGTCAGTGGTTAAAAATAATAATGGTAAAGCGGTGCGGGCCAGTATCACAGACCAGATTAATGCCCACCAGTTCTGCTGACTGAGTAAAACAGTGAGCATGACAAACTTAATTAATAGCACTAAAACGATTGTCACTACCGCGATAGGACCGGCGGCCGGGTCTTTCATAATCAATAAGGTTTTAGCTTTATCACCAATACCACCCAACCAGGCATCGGCACTGTCAGCCAATCCATCTAGATGCAAGGCACCGGTGATGGTCACCCACACCGTTAATACCAAAATGGCGGAGACCATTGGCGATTGAGCGTTAAGCCCCCAGGCCAACAGGCTTAATACGAAACCGATTAGCAAGCCGACGACTGGATAAAACAACAGTGAGCGGCCAATATCCTGTTCAGCAAATTCACCCGGTAATCTAACCGGCAGAATCGTTAAAAACTGCAGGGCGATTAACAAAGCTCGCATTAGTTGATGGCTCCGGCGATGGCCGCTTCTTCAAACGTCGCCATTTGATTGTGCAGGGCGCAGGCCATTCTTAATAACGGGATAGCAACTGCTGCACCACTGGCTTCACCCAGACGCATATTAAAGTTCACTAAAGGCTGTGCCTCAAGCCCTTGTAACACCGCGCTATGTCCCGGTTCGGCGCTGTGATGGCTGAATAGAAACCATTGTCGACTGCCTGGACAGATTTGTTCAGCACTTAAAGCGGCTACGCTACTGATAAAGCCATCGATCACCACCGGTAGACCCGATTTGGCACAGTGTAAATAACTGCCCACCATGGCCGCAATCTCAAAGCCACCAAGATAGCGCAAAATGGCTAAGGGGGAATCCAGATGATTGTTATGCAATAACAAGGAGTCTTTAATGATTTTGGCTTTATGTGAAACACCTTCTGCATTTAAACCCGTTCCGGGGCCAGCCAGTTGTTCTGCGGGTAGATTTAACAAAGCACAGGCCATCGCACTGGCTGCTGTTGTATTACCAATACCCATATCACCGGCGATATAAATCTGCGTACCGTTCTGCAATGAGCATTCGACATTATGTTGGCCAATCAACATGGCTTGTTGGCATTCGGCTTCGGTCATTGCTGCTTGCTGGTGAAAGTTCGCGGTACCATTAGCAATTCGCTGATCCTGCACTCCTTTGATAGTTTCCAAGGCTGTGACCGTGCCAACATTGATCACGTCCAGAGAGGCATCCAAATGTTTTGCTAAAACGCTAATCGCCGCGCCACCACTGGCAAAATTACGAATCATCGCGGCAGTAACGGATTGTGGATAGGCTGAAATGTTTTCCGCCATCACGCCATGATCAGCAGCATAAACGGTGATATGCACATGGTCAGCTTGTGGCGTTGTGCCTTGCAATGCTGCCAGTTGCACTGCTAATTGTTCTAATTGGCCTAATGAGCCTGCAGGTTTGGTCAACTGGCTTTGTCGCGTTAAAGCTGCATCTGCAGCATATTGATCAATGTTTTTGGCAGGTAATGTTAACCACTGGGTGAAGTCAATCATTCAGTTTCCTTTCAGGGCATGTGGCAAACCTGCCACAGTGAGGATGACATTATTCATCAGCACGGCAAGTTGTTGATGCAGGCGGCCGGCTTCATCACAAAAACGTCGGGTCAATTCGCCCATTGGCACAATGCCCATACTGGTTTCATTACTGACCAGAATGATGTCAGCCTGCAGAGTTGGCAGAGTTTCAAGTAATTGTTGGATTTCGCTGTTTAGTAAATTTTCATCATCAGCGAGTAACAGATTGGTCAGCCATAAAGTCAGACAATCCACCAAAATACATTTATCTGCATCGTCTTGTTGCTGCAATGCAGCCGCAAGATTTAACGGTACTTCGATCGTAGTCCAATGAGCAGGACGTTGCTGTTGATGCAATGCAATACGCTGCTGCATTTCGCTATCATCAGCACGAGCCGTCGCCACATAGCAAACGGCAAATTTACTGTTGATAGCACGTTGTTCGGCCAATCGGCTTTTACCGGATTTTACGCCGCCGAGGATCAGGGTTTTAGCCATTCGCTGCCTTTAAAATTGTCAGTAGTGCTGTGGTATCCATATGCTGTTCAACCATTTCTGCCAGTCGTTCAATATCTGCTTCACGCAAAGCATGATAATCCGGGCTGCTTACATTATTCAGTCCAGCCCATTGCAGCAAGGCATCACAGCTTGTTTGCTGTTCAAAAAGTCCATGCAGATAAGTACCAATAATTTGATTATCTTCGCTGATCGCTCCATCCGGACCATGCGATAACTGTAGCAGCGGACGCAACAAAGCTTTGCCTTCACTGACACCGGCATGAATTTCGTAACCACTAATGGCAGCATTATTGAATAATAATTGTCCGTGATTTTGCCGTAGTTGTTTCTCGGCATGCAGGGTCGTGTACATATCCAGTAAACCGAGACCTTTTTTGCAAGTGCCAGGCGAACCTTCAACACCCGTTGGATCATTAATTTGCTGACCCAGCATTTGAAAACCACCACAAATCCCCAGCAGTTTGCCGCCATAGCGCAGATGTTTTTCAATCGCTTTTGGCCAGCCTTGTGATTCGAGCCATTGCAGATCCGCGCTGACATGTTTACTGCCCGGCAGAATGATCAAATCAGCTGGCGGTATCGGTGAATCCGGGCCGATAAATTGTAAGTTTACGTTTGGGTGCAGGCGTAATGGGTCCAGGTCGGTATGATTACTGATACGAGGCATGACCGGCACGATAACGTTCAGCACATTTTCGGCTTTTTCTACCTGCGTAATATTAATCGCATCTTCGGCTTCCAGATGCAGTCCATGGAGATAGGGCAGAACGCCTAGAACCGGCTTGCCAGTGCGTTGTTCCAGCCAATCCAGACCGGATTGCAATAAGCTTATATCCCCGCGGAAACGGTTAATCACAAAACCTTTAACGCGCTGTTGCTCAGAAGCTGACAATAAATCCAGGGTACCGACCAGATGAGCAAATACACCGCCACGATCAATATCCGCAACCAGGATCACCGGACAGTCCACTGCCTCGGCAAAGCCCATATTGGCAATATCGCGATCGCGCAGATTGATTTCTGCCGGTGAACCGGCACCTTCCACCATAACGACATCATATTGTTTAAGCAGACGGGCATGCGACTCCAATACTGCAGTCATCGCGGTTTGTTTATAGTCGTGGTAAAACCGCGCATCCATATTGGCAATGGCTTTGCCATGAATAATGACCTGAGCACCGGTATCACTGTTAGGCTTCAGCAAAACCGGATTCATATCGATATGCGGTGGCAGATTGCAGGCCTGAGCCTGAACGGCCTGAGCACGACCAATTTCACCGCCCTCTGCTGTAACAGCACTGTTTAACGCCATATTCTGCGGTTTAAAGGGCGCGACAGAATAATCCTGATTGACCAGCCAGCGACATAACGCTGTCACCAGTGTGCTTTTACCGGCATCGGAGGTAGTGCCCTGAACCATTAAAGTCTTAGCTGTCATGGTTTTATGACCACCTGCTGCAAAGCGGTTTCCAGACGTAACCAGTCCTGTTCAGTAGCCGGTAAGCCAAACCTTAAGGCGGCTGGTCTATCAAATAATCGACAAAGAATACCTTGTTGGGCCAGGTGATGATGAATGCTGGCAGCGTGGGCAGATTTAATCCATTGAAATAAGGCGCAGCCGCCGCTGGGTGCTAATTGATATTGACCGAGCAGCTCAGTCAATCGTTGGGCGTGTTGCGGTAAATACTGACGTGATTGTTGATGCCAGTTTTTATCGGCCAGTGCCTGACTGGCTATCCATCTCGAGGCTGAGGCAATTGACCATGGGCCAATTTTTTCAGCGAGCCTTGTTAATAAATCAGGATGCGCCATAACAAAGCCAACTCTTAGACCGGCCAAGCCAAAAAACTTGCCCAGCGAACGTAATACAAACAGCCCCATCGGAGCAGAGTGAGAAGCCAGACTATGTTCTGGCGTGACGTCAATAAACGCTTCATCAACAATCAACCAGCCACCGCGTTTTTGCAAACGCTCATGCCATTTCATCAAACGTGTTGTGTCAAAGGTTTCACCACTGGGATTATTTGGATGAACCACTACGACTACATCAAACTGTTCAATTTGCTGTTCCAGTTCAAAGCTTTCCAACGCCACTACTTCATGACCTACCTGCTGCCAGCAATGACGATGTTCTTCATAGGCTGGTGATAGAACGGCGACCCGACAAGCTGATCTTAAAGTCGGTAACATCTGTATAGCAGCCTGAGAACCGGCAACTGGCAGAATATGCTGGCATTGATAATAAGTTCTGGCCTGGTCGATCAATTCATCTTCATCTTCGGGTAACCGCGACCACATTGATGATGGTACGAAATCAGGCACCGGCCAGCCGTTGGGGTTTATACCTGTAGACAGATCCAGCCAGTCATTGGTGGCGATACCATATTGTTTGGCATAGGCGTGAATTCGGCCACCATGATTAAGCATAAATGATTCCCGTAATAATCCCTGTAACGGCAAGCCATAACAGCACACTGTTAGAGACCAATCTTAAAGCACGCCCAATATCGTTTGCTTCAGCCGGATTTGATGTACCAAGCTGTGAGCGTTGATGCCATTCTCCGTGATAACAGGCGGCCCCACCGAGTTGAACATCTAAAGCGCCCGCACCACTTGCCATTACCGGACCGGCATTTGGGCTGTCCCATAATGGTGCTTGCTGACGCCAGCAGCTTAATGCCTTTCGAGTATTGCCAAGCAGGGCATAACTTAACGCGGTGAGTCGGGCTGGGACAAAATTCAACAAATCATCCAAGCGGGCTGCCGTTTTACCAAAATAGAAAAATCGCGAAGTTCGATAGCCCCACATGGCATCCAATGTATTGATCAGACGGTAGGCGACCGCTCCGGCTGCACCACCGATAACAAACCAGAAAAGCGTACCAAAAACAGCATCGTTACCATTTTCCAACACCGATTCAATCGTCGCTTTATTCACATCAATATGCTCTTTATCCCGACTGACAATGCGACTGGTTAATGCTCTGGCGTGTTGGGTATCACCTTGTTGCATGGCGTGCAGGATAGGCCGGGCATGATCAAACAAACTACGATGCCCCAGACACAGCGTTAACAGCACAGCGGAAAAAAGACTTCCCCATAAAGGAAACTGGCTAATTAGATAAGTGATAATTGTAATTGGCACCACACAAATGATTAAGGCCATCATGCCAGCTAAAAACTGAAGAAATCGATGCTGATGAACGAGATTAAGACGTGCTTCGATTTTATTCGCCAAAGTGCCAAAGCCGACTAGAGGGTGCAGCCGTTTCGGTTCGCCAAATAGCCAATCCATAATCAAAGCAGACAACATAATGATGAAGGTCATGAGCTGGTTTTTTCTTCCCAGCGGTTCTCAAAGATGAGTTCATTCAAGGGCTGGCGTTGTCGCCAGTTTTCTTGCTCCAGCATGGGCTGCTGGTAAAACTCATTAACATGACCCAAACACAGAATAGCCACCGGGCAGGCACCATCAGGAATCCCCAGTAAATCGGCTAATTGTTTGGGGTCAAACAAGGATACCCAACCCATACCCAATCCTTCGGCACGCGCAGCCAGCCACATATTCTGAATGGCACACGATACCGAGGCCAGATCCATTTCCGGCAGGGTACGCCGACCAAAAATATGTGCTTCGCGTTTATCCATCAGTGTCATTACCAGTACTTCGGCGCAATCCCTGATACCTTCGACTTTTAGTTTTAGAAATTCCGTTTCACGTTCACCCAACGCCTTGGCAGTTAGAACTCTTTCGTTTTCAACGATTTGATGAATAGCGTTGCGGATGCCGGTATCGGTAATCCGAATCATCCGCCAAGGCTGCATCAGTCCTACGCTGGGAGCCTGCCAGGCTGCTTGAAATAATCGCTGCAGAATATCCTGATCGATGGGATCAGCAATAAAATGACGCATATCCCGACGCTCACCAATTGCGCGATAAACCGCCTCACGGTCCTGCTCATTAAAACGGTATTTATCCAGACTCATGGGGTAAACCAACGGGCAATTAGTTCGGGGGCTGACGGAAAATAAAAGTGGATATAGCTGGCGGTCAGGCGTTGTTGCTGAAACACGGCTTCACTGACTTTATTGCCATTCGGGCATTCAGCATAGACGATAGCGTCGGGTTGATTTTCCAACAATGAATGGTGGTAGGTGTGACCACGTAAACTGTGGTTATCAATAGTGATTTGTTGCAAGGCCAAGGCCGTCAATCTGGCCTGCAATTTGGCATCAGCGGCAAGCACGCCACACATTTCAGCTTGTTGGCCATGCTTATCGGTTAATGTACGGCATAAATACAGCATGCCACCACATTCAGCCACAACCGGTTTATTGGCATTAATGTGTTCACATATCGCCTGACGCATCGACATATTTTGGCTGAGAGTTTCCAGATGCAGTTCAGGGTAACCACCGGGCAGATAAAGACTATCCACTTCAGGAAGTTTTGAGTCAGTTAATGGCGAGAAAAATACCAGCTCAGCACCCATAGCGGTTAAGCAATCCAGATTTGCCTGATAAACAAAGGCAAATGCTGCATCCTTAGCCACGCCGATGCGAAGATCTTTTAATAATGGGGGTAAAGCTTCAACAGGTTCGTAGTCTAGTTTGATTTGCGGCAAAACAAATTCGGGATTGAGCTGAATGCTATCTGCCAGTTTGTCCAGACGCTCACTCAAATCAGTGAGTTCATCAGCCTGAACCAAACCCAGATAACGGCTGGGCAAACTCTCAGTTTGGCGAGGCATAGTAGCAAGGCAGGGCAGATCTTCTGGTAAAGCGGATGTCAGCATTTCAGTATGTCTGGCACTGCCCACACGATTGGCCAGAACGCCAGCCAAAGCCACATCCTGACGAAAGTTGGTCAAGCCGAACGCTAAAGCGGCGAATGTTTGTGCCATGGCACTGGCATCTATGACTGCTAACACCGAGATTCCCAGAATGGCAGCCAGATCAGCTGTGGAGGGCGCACCATCAAACAAACCCATCACGCCTTCAATCAGAATGATATCTGCCTGCTTGGCAGCGTCCGCAATCAATTGTCTGGAGTGAGCTTCACCGACCATCCATAAATCAACTTGATAAACCGGATGGCCGGAGGCAAATGACAAGATCATTGGGTCCAGAAAGTCTGGACCCACTTTGAAAATTCGGACCTTTTTACCCTGACGTCGATAATGCCACGCCAAGGTCGCGGTAATAGTTGTTTTACCTTGACCTGAGGCGGGGGCAGCAATAATCAACGCAGCGCAGGTTTGCGGCTGCTTTGACATTAACGTAGTTGATTACTGCGCTGGCTCAAATTGGCAAAACGGAAGGTGATATGAATTACCGCGGCAGCAGCAATGTAAAAGCTTAACTTACTCAGGTTGCCAGGATAGGACTGAACGAAACGGGTCAGATACTCAGCCATGGTTGGATCGACATAACGACCTGAAAACCAGTAAAAACCACCGCCACTGAACAGGCCTGCAACTGCGGTAACCGTCACCAGTGTGATTGCCAGCGTAAACAGAGCAGTCCAGTTAAATTGGTATTTGGATTGAAACCAGCGACCTGCCAGCCACAAACTGCCATATGCGGGTAACATAAAGCCATAGGCGGGTGAGACACAGAAATTACTGGCACCGCCTATATAGACCGACATTAAATCCAGCACTACAGCCAGACCTAAAAAAGCTGGAAACCACAATTTTGAGGCCAGATAAAATCCGGCGAGTAGAAATACTGCCCAGGAGGCACTAGGTAAAACGTTGATATCGGCAAAATGATGACCACGAGTCATCACCATTAATAAGGCAAGAAGCGCAGCCACGATCAGTTGCTGACGTTGAGACAATAACGACATTGAGATTCTCCGATGTGCTCACCCGCACAACTTGGTTAATAGCATTTTCGGTCAACAGACCAGGATATTTCAGGCCGGTCTCCGGACTCATGAGCGATGCTGTCACCGGTTGAACACCTTCCCGTAATGGATACAGTGGCGTAACGTTCAACCTGAACTCATTTACCGTTGCGGGGGCAGTGTCGGGTTTATCCAATGTTTGGCTGCACCGACTTCCCGTTTCATCACTTTCGCGACACCTGAAACTGCCGACAGAATAAGGATTAGCAAGCTATATTGTCAATTTGGAAATCATTTATTGCCCTTATCAGGTTTGACGATAAGTCAAGAGAGATTTAAGATGCGCGCCTCTTCAGGTGCTTTGATATCCATCAGAGTTAAACGGGAAGTTGGTGCAAAACCAACACTGCCCCCGCAACGGTAAACGTTGAAAATACATCCAATCAGCCACTGCGATTAATCGTGGGAAGGCGGATGTACTGGCGCAAGCCACAACGTGAGTCCGGAGACCGGCCTGAAGTTAATCACAACCGAATCGCGTTGTGTGACTTTATTAATCCGGATCGCGGGTGAGCGTATCCCTAGGAGACAATATGAAATCTTCAACAAAGGCCATGCCTTTGCGTGTTTGTGCACGGCTGACTTTGGCTGCACTGGCTACTTCCACCTTCTCTGTGGCAGCTCTGGCTGAACAGGAATCTCTTGATGCAATAACCATTACGGCAAACCGTATGCCCACCGAAAATGCGTTGGCACCCAATACTGTTATTACCCGTGCGGATATTGATCGTTTGCAAATCAATGATTTACCAACCTTGCTGTCACGGTTTCCTGGCATTGATATGACCAATAGCGGAGGGCTAGGTAAAGCCAGCAGTATTTATCTTCGTGGCACCAATGCAGGACATGTTTTAGTGCTGGTGGACGGGGTGAAATGGCATTCTGCAACATCAGGAACAGCAGCCTTTCAAGACTTCCCAGTAAATCAAATTGAACGTATAGAAATCGTACGCGGACCTCGCTCAGGTTTATATGGATCGGAAGCTATCGGGGGTGTTATTCATATTATTACCCGACAAGGGAAAAACCAGGATCCAACTCCATACGCCTCTGTGGGAATAGGCAGTCATAATACAAAACAGGCCAGTGGTGGTGTTAGCGGAGGAAACAATACTACTCGTTACCATGCTAACTTTACCCATCAATCGACTAATGGAATTAATGCCCGCGAAGAGGATAACCCGGATCATGATGGCTATCGAAATAATAGTTTTTCAGCAAAAGTTGATCATCAATTAACACAAGACTGGAGTATTGGAGCAAACTTTTTACGGGCCCAATCACGAAATCATTATGATAGCCGCTCCCTGACAGAAGACTATTACGCCGATAATGTGCAGCAAATTTTGGGTGTCAATACCCAATACCAATTAACCGATTACTGGTTAATGGCATTGAATTTGTCTGAGTCGAGAGATGAAAATGATAACTTTGTTGACGGCATACCGGACCCGCAAGGTAAAACCTATAATACTCGTCACCGTTTTGTCAGCTTGGTCAATACTTTCATGCTGACAAAACAACAACGACTCAATGTAGGCTTCGATTATGATCATGATCGAGTAGTGAGTACGATTGATTTCGATGAAAGTTCTCGCGATAACAAAGCACTTTTTATAAGTTGGCAAGGGCAGGCTGGAAATCACAGCTGGTTACTGGGAACACGTCATGATGACAATGAGGCCTATGGAGAGGAAACTACGGGCACTGCAGAGTGGGGTTATCAACTTACCCAAGGTTTGCAATTTGTCGCCAATGCTGGAACCGCATTTAAAGCGCCTACATTCAACCAGCTTTATTACCCTGATGTAGGCTATTTTGTTGGTAATCCCGATCTACAAGCTGAAAAATCCAAAAATTTTGGTATCGGCTTGATAGGCAACACTGATTGGGGTAATTGGGGAGTTCATGCTTATCAGAACAAAATCCGTGATTTGCTGGTATATCAGTTTCCCACCACTGAAAATGTGGCTGAAGCCAAAATTAAAGGTATTGAATTTGATTTGGGCACAACGCTGCTGAATTGGCATATACAGTTCAATGCGACTGTGCTTAAACCGGAAGACGATGAAACTGGTAATAAGCTGCCACGCAGAGCACAGCGTTTGGCTAATTTGCATGTCGATCGTCAGTTTGGTGACTGGTCCATTGGTGGTAGTTGGAAAGTCAGTGATTATCGTTATGATGATGCCGCCAACAACACGCGCTTAGGCGGTTATGGCCTGGTGGACTTCCGGGTGGCTTATCAGATTGATAACGACTGGTCGGTTAAGTTAAATGCAATGAATGTTTTTGATAAGGAATATCAAACCGTTAATAATTTCAATACATTAGATCGTACTTATATGCTGACATTGCATTATCAGCCATAAAAACTTAATTAATTCATGCTCAGTCATCTAGGCTGAGCATGAATTTTTCGATATATGCTGCCTGTGCTGTGATTCATTAATCTCGTCAAAAGTATTTTTGCATCGTTTAATTATTTCCTTTCCTTTGTTTTATCTCGCTAAGTTAGCCAAGGATAAAGCTGGTCAGCAGTTAGGCTAATCTTTTAGAATGGCAGGATTTTCCAGCTATATTCAGAGTTGTCATGACAGATCTCAAAGACAAGGGTTTTGCCACCCGAGCTATTCGTGCAGGACATATAAGAACCCCTGAGGGTGAACATTCCGAACCGATTTTCCCTACTTCCAGCTTTGTGTTTGATAGTGCGGAGCAGGCTGCAGCGCGTTTTGGCGGGGATGAAGCGGGCAATATTTATTCACGATTTACCAATCCAACCGTACGCACCTTTGAGCAACGCCTGGCATCGCTGGAGCAGGGTGAGTCCTGCGTGGCAACAGCTTCAGGCATGTCTGCCATTCTGGCTACTTTTATGGGGTTGTGCGCAGCTGGTGATCATATTGTTTCGTCGCGTAGTGTGTTTGGCACCACTCGAGTTTTGTTTGATAAATATCTCAGCAAGTTTGGTTTGCAAACAGATTATGTGCCGTTAACCGATTTGGCGGCCTGGGAAGCGGCTATCAAGCCCAATACCAAAGCGTTATTTCTGGAAACACCTTCCAATCCATTAAACGAGATTGCCGATTTGGCGGCGTTATCAGCCTTAGCCAAAAAACATGATTGTTTGTTAATCGTTGATAACTGTTTCTGTACACCAGCTTTACAACAGCCTTTATTGCTTGGCGCGGATATCGTCATTCACTCAGCTACCAAATATATTGATGGGCAGGGGCGTTGCGTAGGCGGCGCGGTGGTTGGTGATGCAAAACGTGTAGGTGAAGATGTGTATGGTTTCTTGCGTACTGCGGGTCCAACCATGAGTGCGTTCAATGCCTGGACTTTTCTGAAAGGTCTTGAAACATTAGATTTACGCATGAAAGCGCATTCAGCTAATGCGAATCAACTGGCACACTGGCTACAACAGCAGAAAATGGTTACTCAGGTGTTTTATGCCGGGCTCGAGTCGCATCCAGGACATCAGCTGGCTAAACAGCAACAATCTGACTTTGGTGGCATTATTGCGTTTGAAGTGGAAGGCGGGCAGCAGGCAGCCTGGAAATTAATTAACGCCACACAGTTTATATCGATTACTGCCAATCTGGGTGATACCAAAACAACTATCACCCATCCGGCCACTACGACTCATGGCCGTTTGTCAGTAGAAGCGCGCGCTGAATCGGGTATCAGTGATGGCATGATACGTTTGTCGGTAGGGTTGGAAAATGTTGAAGATATTCAACAAGATATTCAGCGTGGTTTAGATCTGCTTTAAACCTTGCAAGTAAATGGCTGAACTATCGGCATAAAAACTGCATATTGAGACTGAAATAAAACAATTCGCGTCAGAAAACAGACATTGAGGACGTTTTCTGCCGCTTTTCCAGCCAAACAGGTTGTTTTTATGCAGAAAATATTAAGGCTCATACTGGCCCTGCCAATCATCTGGTTTAGCCTGCCAGCAGTGGTAAACGCTGAATCCAGCGCGGATGTCCGCATCATTATTGATGTATCCGGCAGCATGAAATACAACGATCCAGAGAATCTTCGCGCACCGGGACTTCGCTTATTAGGTGGATTGATGCCGGGGGATGCCGAAAGTGGCGTCTGGACCTTTGCCCGTTACGTCAATATGTTGGTGCCTATCCAAAAAGTCGACGATAAATGGCGACAACGAGTTCAACAAAAATCCTCTGAAATTCATTCTCTTGGTTTATTTACTGATATTGAACAGGCGTTGCAAAAGGCGACGGCTAATGTCAACGCCGCTGATTCAACTAAACAACGCAGCATTATCCTGTTGTCAGATGGCCTGGTTGATCTAGACAAGGGTAAAGCTGCCAGCGAGCAATCTCGGCAAAACATCATCAATACACTGCTGCCACAAATAAAACAAAAAGGCTTTCGAATTCATACCATAGCCTTATCCGAGGAAGCCGATCACGAATTGCTTAAACAATTGTCCATGGCGACCGATGGCTGGTATCACAAGGTAGATAACGCTGATGAGCTTGAGCGGGTTTTTCTGCATTTATTCGAGCAAGCCACTCAACGTGATTCCGTTCCACTGGTGAATAACCGCTTCACTATTGATAACAGCGTCAATGAAATGACGATTTTGGTGTTTCGCGAAACTGAAACCGATATCACCCAACTGGTTCAACCCGATCAAAAACAGCAATTGGCCGACACTAATGATCCTGCCATCCGTTGGATGCAGGAAACACATTTTGATTTAATTACGATTGAGAAACCCATGGCGGGTGAATGGTTTATTGACGCCAATATTGACCCGGACAATCGTGTCATGGTGCTGACCGATCTAAAACTGCAAACCATTGATCTGCCAAACAACATTTTGGCTGGTGAGCAATTTGATATTGTCGCCAAATTAACCGACCATGGTAAACAGGTAGAACGAACCGATTTTCTGCAATTGGTAACGGCAGAATTAAGTACCCAGCCATTGCAGGGGGAGCCCATCAATAACACGATGGCCTTAAATAACCAGACGGCGACGTTTATGGCAAATTTAGGCAAGCTGTTTGACAGCGGACAAAATGATATTGTGATTACCGCTAAAAGTGACACTTTCGAGCGTCAGCGTCGGCAATCTGTCAACGTAGTAGCTTTGCCATTTGATGTCACCGTCACCCAACTGGAAGCTGACAGTCGTAGTCATCGACTGTCCATGACAGCCGATGCCAGCATGATTGATCCAGAATCTTTGCAAATCACCGCCTTACTCAGCGCTTCTGATGGTAGTGAATTTCCCTATGATGTACTACGCCAATCTGATAACGCCTGGCAGTTGACCCTTGCCGATTTACAACCCGAAATCGCTTATCAATTATCACTGCAGATCCGCGGAAAAACTTTGACAGGACGTAATGTGTTTTTGCAACCAAAACCCATTCATCTAATGGACGAAGTTGGCGCAACACTAACCATTACCTCAGAAACTCCGATTGCCGTAGATCAAGCTGATAAACCTTTTGAGCCAGTTATCATTGATCCAGCTGTAGATGAACAAACCTCTGTAGTGGATGCAAGTTCATTTCGACTGTCTGATACCGTGATTTTAGCCATTGGCAATGCGGTTATTGTGCTGTTGTTGTTGATGGGATTCTGGTTTTGGCATCGCAGCCGTCGTCGGCAGCTGTTACCTGGAGACTTACTGTAAATGTCGTTGACTGATCCGGTTTTTCAATGGCTTGCCTATGAGCTGGCCGCTATCTTTGCCGTTCTGTTTATCTGGGTGTTGATTCGCGCACGACGCAAGCACAAACGTACTCAGGCAGCCGCTGCTAAAACGGCGAAATTTATCAAAAACAGTTACGAACAACGGGTTGCTTCATTAAGTGAGCAGCTAAGTAGTCGTTATGGTTTAAGTGGTGCGGCCCTGGATTCGATGGTCGAAGAGTTGATGCTGCGTGAAAAGGAAATCTTTAAATCCATCGTCAATCTGTATTCGGCTCAGGACGAAAAAACGCTAAATAATTTCCCTGAACAAATCACCTCATTAACCGATGCCACGCTGAGCATCATGCAAGCGGATATTGAGCAAGATGCTGAGGTCAGCGAGCTGCGGGACGTGGTTGATGAGACGCTGCTGGCAGAAGAACCAGAGCTTGAAATTGAATTAGCTGAACCACTGGCGGAGACTGAAGAAGATCCGCAAGCAGAATTGGATGCGCTAGCCGAATTTGATGGTGTGTTTGATGATGGCAATGCGGATACTGTGGTTGCTCAAACGGAAATGCTAGATGACGAAACGGAGGTCATTGAAGAGCTTAATGATTCAGCCGCAGATTTTGATATCGAATTGACGAGTGCTGAAACAGATGAAGTTGATGTTGATGACATCTTTAATCAAAACACACCCGTAGAAGAACCTGTTCTTAGCGAGCAAGAAGCACTGATTGATGATGCCATTGCGGCAGAACCGGAGTTGGATATTGATCCAGATCTGTTAGCTGAATTTGATGGGTTAACTGAAGATGAGCCGCTAGCAGAACCAGAATTAGAACCTGAACCAGAACCTGCAAAATCAGCTATGCGGATGGCGGATTTTCTAAAGAATGACTGGAACCCAACCATCCCTGATGTGTACGGTAAAACGCCATTGACGGAGACTGCGCCAGCAACTGAAATCGAAAATGAGTCCGAAAATGCCGACAGCTCAACTGAGTTAAAAAGCATGAAGGCGTATTTGAATACAGCCTGGACCAATCAGGTACCGGATATCTATGGTAAATCTGCCGCAGAGCCAGTAGTAGATCAGATTGATGAAGATTTTGAGGCATTTGAACATCAGGAACTCAAACTTCATGCTTTCGAAACAGACGACACGACGGATCAAGCTTTATCATCACCAGTTCAACCCATCGATATTGAATTAGATGCTTTACCACCAACGGATATAGATTCTGAAGTAGAGGAAATGATTTCTGTAGCAGAAATCGATGATCTGATGCGCGGAGCAGATGTACCGTCTGAGGACGAACAGGCTGGTACCGTTAATGAACATACAGCGCTCGAAAATGACTTTGATTTCAATGAAATAAATGCCTTAGTTGATGAGGAGACTGCTCCAGAAGAAGATAATCTGGCAGAGTCGACAATTTCTAACGACGTAATCGAGCCTGTTAAATTGGCTGATACAAATGAAGATGATAGCTTCCCGCCTGAACTGACTGAGTCCAATCTGTCGGACGACACCTCTGAAATAGTAGAGCAGTACCTTGAAGCTGATTTGCCTGAACCGACTCCATCTTATGAGCAGTCAATTGAAGAAAAGACAGAAAGTGATAACACGTCATCAACTGCTGAAACGGCGTTGGATATCTCGGAGCAAAACCAGCAATCAGATATAGACGCTGTTGAACCCCAGCCTATTGATGATTCGACTGAGTTAACAGCCGAAGCGGATCCCCTGGTAATTGTGGATGAAGAAACAACTGATTGGCAGACCGATCTGATCGCTGAAGATAATGATTTCGAGATTGCTGAAACTGAGAATGCAGCAATCTTAGATGAACCGGTATTAGCAGCTGAAGAACCTGATTTTGTTGCAACTAATGATGTTGCTGAAGAGCTGGACTTAACCGAAATAGCAGAACTGGATAAACCAGAAGAACCGACATTAACATCTGAAGAAATAGTTGAATCAGCAGAGCAGCAACCATTGCTTGAACAGAATTTTGAAGATGCTTCTGCTGAAGCAATTGATTTTCTCGAAACAGTAGAATCCAGTTCTTCAGATGTCGTTGAAGAAACTAGCGACAGTATTGAAGATGACGTAACTGCTATTGACCACTTTGATGAGCTAAATTCGTTAGAAGAAACTATTACCAAGCCTGAAACATCAACAGTCATAGAAGAGTCATTAAATCCTGAAGAACTGGATTCTACTGCAATGAATAATATTGCTGAGGATCTGGATTTATCCGAGCAATTAGAACTGGATCAACAAGCGGATGCAGTTTTCGCTTCGGATAAATCAGAAGAATCTGTAGAACAAGAATCAGCGCTTGAACAGAATTTTCAGGATGCTTCAGCTGAAGAAATTGATTTCCTTGAAACCCCACCAATGCTCACTGAGGAAGTGATTGAAGTATTCAATGAGGGCGCTGAGGATGACATCAGCGAATTAGATGAAATAATCTCGCCAGAAAACAATATTGCCGAAGCCGAAGCCGAA
>JAMDEF010000012.1:0-3100 GCA_023488305.1 Gammaproteobacteria bacterium
AGTTTCCAGTCGCTGGTTATAACGTTTGAAGTGGGTAACCGCTTCTTCCAAGGTTTCTGTAGATTCACCTTTAAAATGCTCAACCGTTTCGGCCTTTGCCATTGTCGCCACACCAAAACTTAAAGCGGCGGCGGCAAGATAATTAAAAACTTTCATTTTGACCCTCAAACGTAAATAAGAACTATTACCATATAATAACAGGCGCTGATATAGCAACTTAAATATGGTTAATCAATCCGAAAACAAGAAGCATAAAAAAACCTTCCGTCATAACAACGGAAGGTTTCGGATAAAACTTTCGCCGATTACATGGATTCGGCTTCAGAAATCGCTTGGCGTACAACGCGGCGTACGCCACCAGTCACGTCAGCAGCTTTGATCTCTTCCAGATTAGTAGGCTCACCGACAATGACCGCACCGCCCATGCCGGCACCGATATGCGGAGTACATATATAAATGTAAATACCTTCTTCCTCAAAAGTATGTTGGTAGTTTTCACCCATGGGAGAATTAATTTTTTCTGTTCCTTCAGGCACTAACCCATCAACAGTCTCAACATTATGAGTAGGCATATTATCCCAACGAACGGTATCACCTGGTGCAATCTTCACTACTAACGGGGCAAATTGCATACCTTCAGCTGTGACGACATGCGTTTCGGCAAATACGGATTGAGCCATAAAAAGTAATGCTGCAGGAATTGTTAGAGCAAGTTTAGTTTTTGGCATATAGCCTCCTGTACAGTCAATTGACGTTATTTAAATGGATGCTGAGCTGAATAGATAATAAAGAAATTTTTACAACTTCGGGAAATATTCCCTAACTCAAGGTTATGACACAACGAGTTAAGTCATGTTCCCTCATTGATTTATAAAAGATTTCAATGACTTGATAGTGGGAGTTTTACCTGACATACGCATTAACCTAAGTTAATGAGGTTTGTACCATAGATATAGACATTTAGCCGTCCTACTGTTCCTCAGCAAATGTCATCATGCTTGAAAAAACTACTTATCTGAAAAATCAGAAAACCCATTATTGAAAGTACAATGGCGATCTCATATCGCGCGTATGCAACTGAAAGCCCGATAGCGCCTGTCAACCAAATTCCGGCAGCACTGGCAGTGCCGTTGACTCCACCATCATTTTTCATAATCGCCCCACCGCCAATAAACCCCATTCCGGTGATAATGCCGTACATGACTCTGGCTTCAGCCGCATCACCTTCGTAAACTTCGCGTGCTACCAGCATGAAAGCACAGCATGCAATACACACTAGCGGATAGGTGCGCATTCCCGCGCCTCTGGCCTTATATTCTCTATTCAACGCAATAGGTAAAGCCAGAAGAAATGCGATTCCAAGCTGATAAGAGTGGTACCAAATAAGGGAAATATTGATATCCATAAACAAATCTCGCTTTTGCTAAAGCTTGATTTGTATCAGAAAATTAACTGCGCTTTCTTAATCTGAAGCAATTTGGGATTTTAAACTTCGCGGCCAGGCGGTTACCAATGCTTTAAGCAAAGTTGCTAATGGAATAGCAAAGAAAATTCCCCAAAAACCCCAAATCCCACCAAAGAACAATACGGCCAGAATAATCGATACCGGATGCAGATTAACCGCTTCCGAGAACAGAATTGGCACCAGCACGTTACCGTCTAAGGCCTGAATAATGCCATACGCCAATAGAACGTAGGCAAAGTCTTCTGTTAGTCCAAAATGGAAGCCGGCTACTGCAGCAACTGGCAATGTCGCAACAGCCGCACCAATAAACGGGATCAAGACCGAAAAGCCAACGATAACCGCTAATAAAGCCGAATAGGGCAAACCAAACCAAGCAAAAGTAATAAACGCCACGGTGCCAACGATAATGATTTCAACCACCTTACCACGCACGTAGTTAGCGATCTGGCCATCCATCTCATTCCAGATCCGGCTCATCAAGCCACGGATTTCCGGCATCATAGATAAAATAAAACACACCAGCTTTTCACGATCCTTGAGCATAAAAAATACCAGGATCGGTACCAAAACCAAGTAAACAATCAAGCCAATCACATTACCTAAAGAGGCTAGTGACAAAGTGAGGGCTCGCTGACCATAAATACTCAATTCTCTTGCTGTCATTGAAATCCAGTTTTGAATTTCATCCGGCGTAATCAAAGTGGGATATTGGGCCTGAAGCTCATCTAACCATTGTTGCCCACTGGTAAGCATTCGTGGTGTTTCCAGTACCAGATTGACTAACTGATTCCATAACAACGGCATCAGCAGGAAAGCCAATGCCAGCATTACTCCAACAAACCCAAGAAAAACTATCGCCACCGCAATCATTTCCGGAACATGCCTTCTGGTTAGCATATTCACCACACCCTGCAATAAAAAAGCGATAACCAAGGCTGTGAAAAACGGCGCCAGCATGCCACCCAACCAAATAATGGCGGCAAAGCCTATGATCAGGACTATCAGTAAAATGACCGCTTCTTCGTCAGAAAAGTATCTTTCTGCCCAATTTTTGAAAACTGCTCGCAACGTCATATCGGTTTTGGTCCTGTTCTTCGTCTTAGACAATGTCTGTTACTATTTTGGCATACCCTAATTACTCTTGCGGTGTAATAAACTCGCTTAAATATCCTATTTTAGGAACTATCCTTTAAGGTATCGTTCATTAACTGCATTCACTAACCATGCGAATCAACATGTTGAAATCATTTTCGTCACATAATCTGCGAGGTTTTAGTTTCGTTTTATTGCTCATTAGTCAAGCAAGTCTTGCAACAACGCCGGTAAGCGTCAGTAGACCGATAGTATCAGAATCAACCGAAACCCTAACTTTATCTGGCTCCTTAACAGCTGAGCGCAGAGCCTCACTTTCACCTCGCGTGGATGGGCTGGTTAAAGAGGTTCTGGTAGATGCCGGCTATCAAGTGAAACAAGGCGACATATTGCTACGCCAGGATGCAGCTATTGCCAGACAGCAACTAGAACAGGTTAAAGCGGCGACTAACGAAGCACAAGCCGCAGCTAATGAAGCCGGACGCTTGGTCGAGGAAGCAAAACGTCTGCGCGGTGATAATTATATTTCTGCATCAGAACTGG
>JAMDEF010000012.1:3145-17874 GCA_023488305.1 Gammaproteobacteria bacterium
AAGTACCTCATTACCACTGCAGAGCAACTGCGTCGCCATGAATTACCCGCCCCTTTTAGCGGCGTTATCAGCGCCAAAATGACCGAAGCCGGTGAATGGGTTAATCGAGGCGATCAAGTGCTTGAGTTAGTCGCTCTAGAGCCGGTAAGACTTGATGTGAACGTGCCTCAAGAACGTTTTTCTGAAATAACCACGCAGACACGGGTAGAAATTTTGCCTGATGCGCTGCCTTCACGAAAACTTACCGGAAAAATTACTGCTTTAGTTCCTGTAAGTAATGCTCAAGCTCGTTCATTTTTAGTCCGTATCGTGGTGGATTCAGAGGATGTGAAATTATTACCCGGCACCTCAGCCAGTGCTGTCATTTATCTCGGTGGTGATAAAGCCAAAGGTTTTCTCGTACCACGTGATGCCGTTTTACGTCACCCTGATGGCGGTCGAAGTGTCTTTGTTATCGATAGCAATAATCGGGCACAACGTCGAAGTGTCAATGTGGGAAGTGATAGTTCTGAAGGCATTATTATCACCAATGGTCTAACGGCTGAAGATTTAGTGGTGGTTCGTGGTAATGAGGTACTTCGCGACAACGATGAAGTTGAAATTGTCAGTGATGCTAGATAAGGGAATTCTACGCGCATGTTAGAAGCACCAATTCGTAACGCAAAACTATTGACTGTCATGGTGCTGATTGTGTGCGTGCTCGGCATCACTGCAGCACGCATGATACCGATACAGATGATCCCGGACCTGGATGTACGAACAATTAGCGTAGTTACCCAATGGCCGGGGGCAACACCTCAGGATATTGAAAAAGAAATCCTGATTGAACAAGAGCGGTATTTACGCAATATCCCAAATTTACGTCGTATGGAATCCTTTGCTGAAACTGGCGTCTCCTACGTTGAGCTGGACTTTCCGTTCGGCGTGGATATCAATGAAACTCTGATAGAGGTTTCCAATGCGCTGAGCCAAGTGCCGAGTTATCCGGAAAATGTCGACCAACCGAGTATCCGTAGTAGCTCTTTTTCGGAAAATGCATTTATGTACTTTGCGGTATCACCAATGTCGGGCAACCCGTTAAACATTGATATCGACATGATTACCGATTTCATTGATGACAATATTCGCACTCAGATGGAACGCGTGCCGGGAGTTTCCGAAGTCCAACTTCGCGGTGGGGCTGAGCGTCAAATGCAGATCTTTATTGATCCCGCCAAACTGGCCCAGCGTGGCTTAGGCCTGACGCAAGTGCGTGAGGCTATTCGCGCACGCAACAGCGATACATCAGCTGGTGATTTGGATGACGGGAAAAAACGTTATTTAATCCGCACGGTTGGTCGTTTTGATAATAAACAGGAATTAGAAGAGCTGATTCTGGCGCATCGTAATGGCACCGATATTTTCCTCAAAGATGTCGCCACGATTAATTTGGGTCATTACGAGGTGCGCGAAGTTGCCGTGGTCAATAACGAACGCGGACTAACCATGGCCGTTAAGCGCGAGCCTGGATCAAATGTCATCGACATTAAAGCGGGCATGATGCAGGTCGTCGAAGAAATGCGACGAGATTTGTTACAGCCCAATGGTTTGGATTTGGTGCTAATCGGTGATGACGTGCGTTATGTCGAATCCTCTATTCGCAATGTGTCACAGAACTTGTTGCTGGGCGCTCTGCTGGCAACCATCATCCTGTTTTTATTCCTTCGCAGCGCCAGAGGTACCTTGATCGGCTTGATGGGTATGCCAGTATGTATTATTGCTGCATTTCTGGGCTTATTGCTGTTTGATCGCACCATTAACGTTATTTCACTGGCTGGTATCGCTTTTGCGATAGGTATGACCGTGGATAACACCATCGTGGTATTAGAAAGCATTGAACAAGCTCGGCGACGAGGTCTCGATAGAATTGAAGCGGCTATTACCGGTGTTCGCGAAGTCTGGACCGCTGTATTAGCCTCCAGTATGACCACTATTCTGGTGTTTGCCCCAGTGTTATTTGTTCAGGAAGAAGCCGGACAACTTTATTCCGATATCGCCATTGCAATTTCTGTGGCTATCTTGGCTTCCATGATATTTGCGGTAACCGTGGTACCGGCGGCTTGTGCCCATTTCGGACTTGGCAAAAGTCGTGGTACGCAGGAGGATTTACATCGACGTGGTGTTATTCTGCATACCGTTAATTGGTTGACCGGCGGTGTTATCAGGCGAATGATGACCATGCTGATTACAATATGTGCCACCCTGGTTGCAGCATGGCATTTAATGCCGCCAGCAGAATATCTGCCTGAAGGCGAAGAACCAAAAGCCTTTACCAGCATGATCCCTCCTCCAGGTTATAACATTTCTGAAATGTTACGAATCAGTGAGGAGGTGATTGAAGTTCTTAGTGATGCCAAGGGGGCAGATCCTGCCTTATTTGACCGTGGTGAAGCTGTACTTCCCTCTTTGGCCTATTATTTTATAAGGACAACACCGACTGGTTTACGTGTACTTAGTGAACCGACCAGACCCCAAGATATCGAATTAATGATGAATGCGTTAACGGACTTATTTGAGAGTTATCCGGGAATGCGGGCATTTTCAGGTCGCGGTTCCATTATCTCCAGTGATCAAGGCGGAACACGTGCCGTCAGTCTGGATATTGCGGGTCCGGATATGGAAAACCTATACAGCACTGCCGAGTTTGCTCTCAAACGTGCTGAACAATTATTTGAAAACCCGCAGATTGATTCCATTCCGGGATCATTGTCTTTGGATCAACCGTTAATTGAAGTACGTCCACGCTGGTCACGTTTAACGGAAACCGGCTTCACCGCGGATGATTTTGGCTATTCTGTCGCCGCCTTGAGTGACGGGGCTTTTGTCGACGAATTCTTTATTGATGATGATAAGGTCGATATATTTCTGTTCAGCACCTCCGGGCAACAGCAAAATTTATCTGGCTTGGCCGGTTTACCGGTACTCACCCCTAATGGCGATATTCTGCCATTAAATGCATTGGCTGATTTGGTTGAAACGGTTGATAGTGCTACGCTTCGACGAGTAGACAGTCGCCGAACAGTCACGTTACTGATAATTCCACCCCGTGACGTAGCGTTGGAAACAGCCGTCAATAAAGTGCGAAACGAGATGATTCCGGCTATGCAGGCGGAGGGTGAAGTCGCCAAGGGAATCAACCTCTCCATTTCCGGTGCCTCGGATCAGCTGGATGCAACCCGGGAATCGTTATCTGAAAATCTTATCGTCGCAGTGATTTTGATTTATCTGGTCCTGGTAGCGATCTTCTCACACTGGGGCTATCCATTAATTATTCTCACCACCGTGCCTCTAGGCATCGCCGGCGGTATTGTGGGATTAGTAGCAGTGAATGCGTCTGGAAGTTTATTAAACGCGATTGGTTTACCGGCGGTAATTCAGCCGTTTGACATGATTACCATGCTGGGCTTTGTCATTTTATTAGGTACGGTAGTTAATAATCCGATTCTGATCGTCGAACAAGCCAGACGTAATCTGACCGATAAAGCTATCTCAGTGCATATGGCGGTTAATCAAGCGGTAGCTACTCGGCTGCGACCAATTTTAATGTCGACATTGACCACTATTTTCGGTCTGGCACCATTAGTATTTATACCTGGGGCGGGAACCGAGCTTTACCGTGGTGTGGGTATTGTTGTCCTGGTCGGCATTGCGGTTTCCACATTGATCACACTGACATTTTTGCCAAGTTTATTGGTAACGATTTTGTCTTGGGCAGAACGCAAACGAGCTCGACCGGTTCAATCATCACCCGCCTGAACATGTTCAACAAAAATTAGGTCGTCCGTATTAAAACCACGTTGTGATGCTTCGTTCATAAAGCGCTCAATTATTGCTTCATCGACCTGCGGTGTGCGGGCCAACAACCATAAATAGCCGTGGTTTGGGCCCGCCACAAAAGCGTATTGATAATCCTGTTTATCCAAACCAAACACAATATAACTGCCATAAAATGGTCCGAAGAACGATACTTTTAATTGTGCGATGTCGGCGTCTTTAACGAATTTGGCTTTACCTTCTGCTTCTTTCCACTTAGTTTTTCCCTGGTCATAGCCACGGTTAATAACTTTAACATTGCCGTCATCCCGCAAGCTGTAATCAGCGGTTACGGCGGTTAAACCACGTTCAAATGAATGATCGAGACGGGCAATTTCATACCATTTACCTAGATAACGCTCCAGCTCAAAACCAGTGACAGGCTCAACTCCTTTGGGAGTTCCAGTACAAGCAATAAACACCAGCGATAGCAGAAGAATGGTAAATAGACGCATATTTCACATACCTTTGGTTAATTTACGAATTTATATCTGAGACAACATGTATGAATGAGACGCTATGTTTGGCGGATATTTCCCGGATTATTGAAATGGCCTGGGAAGATCGTACACCGTTTGAAGCGATTTTCCGGCTGTATGGCTTGCCGGAGAATCAGGTGATTAAATTGATGCAACGTCAAATGAAACCGGGTTCATTTCGTGTTTGGCGGGAACGGGTTGCAGGGCGAAAAACCAAACATCAGGCTTTGCGTGATCCACGTATTTCGCGGGCCTACTGCCCGACTCAATATAAACCACGTTAACTAAGCCGCTAACGTTTTATTAAACGGCGGTAAAAGCTCTTATCGCAATATAAACGCAACTTAACCAACCGACCATAAAAATCAAGCTGCGGAACACTGCCATATCCAATGCGTAAAAAATGGGGTGTAACACTCGGCAAGCTAGAAACAGAATGGCCGCACCACTTAACTCTCTTAAATTCACACTGGAATAAAATGCCAGTAAAGTGACTGCGGAGTAAAAAATCAGTGCTTCCCAGGCATTTTTCTGTGCCGCTAATACGCGGGCAGCCACACCGGTTAACTCTGCCTGTTGATCCCTGGGATGACGATTATCAAATATATCAACGTGTTTATAACGTAGGTAGCCGCCGATAAATGCCAATATCATCGGAAAAAACGAGACGATAAATAACACAATAAACAAGGCAGGCATGTACCACTCCAGTGAACGTTAAATAAATTGATGGGATGAAACCGGTTTACGATAGATTCTAGTTGCGGATCATGCCACAAATCTGTTGTAGACGTTGAGATCAATTAATTAACCGGACTTTTATATCAGGGAGTTAGGCCATTATCAGGTCCAATGATCATCAGTTAATTAATAGCCCTATGGGTTTATTATTTTTCCAGTTTTTCGTTCAGAAAAGCTAAAAAACGCTGCCAGGATTTTTCATCGGCTGCAGCATGATATTGATTGATACCAAACACGGTAAAAGCATGATCTGCACCGCCATAGGCAATCATCTCATTTGGCACATTATGCGTTTCAAGCTCAGTGCTCAACTGAGCAAACTGTTGCATATTAATGAATTTATCTGCTGCACCATGCAATACCAGAATCTCTCCTGAGGTATTGGCATAATCTTGTCCCTCAGGAGTGGTTAAACCACCATGAAAACTGACAAAACCTTGTAGGTCCTTGCCGGAACGAGCCATTTCGAGCGCCGCTGCCCCACCAAAGCAATACCCCATTACTACAACTTGCTGAGGATTGGCTCCTAACTCAACCGCTTTATCTAAAGCGGCATTTATCAATAGCCGCATTTTCTGCCGATCTTGATACAACTCACCGGTATGCTGTTTTTTATCTTTATCCTCTGTCGGACGAATGTCTTTTCCGAATAAATCTGCAGCGAATACCGCATAGCCCTCTTCCGCCAGCATATTGGCCCGCTGGATCTCATAATCAGTCAAACCATCCCAATCATGAATTAACAAAACTAGTGGTGCGTTCTGCGCGGGACTAACGAAATAGCCTTCGTAATCTTCACCTTTAATCTGATAATCGATATTTCCAGCCATTGCCGACAAAGAAAACCATGTGAGGCCCAGCAATACGCATTTTTTCAGCAACATGCTATCTCCTAAAAATCATGAATGGATTATTACGACCAAAAGATCGCCGCATAGTTGGCAAAAAAAGGCCATCTATTAGTTGGCAATGAAACTAGGTTTCTTGATGGTAGCGGACAACTCTATCGACTTCATTTTTCGATCCCATAATGACCGGGACCCGCTGGTGAATACTTTCCGGTTGAATATCCAGAATACGCTCTGTTCCAGTGGAGCTTACCCCACCAGCCTGCTCAACAATAAAACTCATCGGGTTTGCTTCATACATCAAGCGTAATTTACCACCTTGTTTAGCGATTTTAGAGTCTATCGGATACATGAAAATACCGCCTCGTGTCAGCACGCGATAGACTTCGGCAACCATCGATGCCACCCAACGCATATTGAAATTTTTCTCACGCTCGCCTTCCAAGCCTTTCATACACTCTTCAATGTATTTCTGTACTGGAGCTTCCCAAAACCGCTGGTTGGACATATTGATGGCAAATTCGGCGGTATCTTTAGGAATACGCATATTGGGATGGGTCAGTATGAACTCGCCTATATCACTGTCTAGCGTAAAGCCGTTCACACCATTACCCGTAGTCAGAATCAACATGGTAGCGGGGCCATAAACGGTAAAGCCTGCACACACCTGCTCTGTGCCCTTTTGCATAAAGTCTTTCAAGGTCGGGTTTTTGCAATCATTGGGGCAACGCAGAATGGAAAAAATAGTGCCTACTGAAAGATTAATATCGATATTCGATGATCCATCCAGCGGATCAAAGCAGATCAAGTATTTTCCTTTGGGAAATTTGCTGGGAATTTGAATAATTTCTTCAATTTCCTCAGAAGCCATGGCCGCCAGATGTCCGGTCCATTTCAGATGATCGACCATCACTTCATTGGTGATGATATCCAGCTTTTTCTGCGTTTCACCCTGTACATTTTCGCTGTCGGCATAACCACCTAGGCCAATAATGTTACTGCGACTGACCAAGTGAGATATTTTTTTACAGGCACTGACAATATCGTTCAACAAGCCAGTCAAATCACCTGTCGAAGCGGGATGAGCCCTTTGTTCTTCAACAATAAACTGATTAACTGATTTACCGATATCAGACATGGAATTTCTCTCTTTGCAGGGGGTGTTGAGGTTGAGCTGATGCTGAACAGCAGATAATGAGAGAGTAAACCAGAAAACGGCAGAATGCCAAGAAAGCGTTTTGCTTAACAGAAAATTCAGGGAATTAGCACGCCAATTCCCTGTTTTAAATCGTTAGATTTTGATCAGAATCTCGCCCATGCCAATACCACCAACATCGCCAGCGTAACGTTGCACGCGAGAAAAACCTTCAACATTGGCAAACTGGCTGTCGAGTTTTTTAAACGATGCAAACATCAATGGTAAAAATGCCAAGGTATGCGATCCGCAGTCATTGAAGTTGGCAGTGATGCCATGTTGCGGCATTTTGGTCAGCAGCAAGGTGCCACGTTTCATCGCATACCCCAGATGTTTACCCACATCGCCCAGTACCGCAATAGTGCCGGAAATCATCCGTGATCCGCAGTATTCACCAGCGTTTCCTTCAATCAGAATCATGCCGCGACGCATATGATCACCGGTACGGGCTCCGGTATTGCCGGTCACAATAATGATGCCGCCGGTCATACCGTTTTTATAACCGCTGCGAGCTGCACCAACAAAATCTCCGGCATTACCGTTAATTTTGATTTGGCCGCCTTTCATTTCACAGCCGGTGTAAATAAATGTGTTTCCGGTGATTTCAATATTTCCGCCAGTCATAAACTGACCCAGATAGGCACCAGCATCACCTTCGATAGTAATGTGTCCCTGACTCATGGCATGACCGATATGGTCCAGTTTGACAGAGCTGTTCTCAAAGCGAATATCATTTACATCATCACCGCTGATATCAAACAACTCATCAACTGGTAACGTTAAACGACCACTGACTAGCTCCAGCGCCGCGATATCGGCAACATCTTTACCCGCCAGTTTGTCTGGAGTTAATGGTGAGCAATCGACACGCTGTGCCAAATCCGTTTTAAGTCTAAGAGTCAGCGCACTCATGCCATGATCTCCTGCAAATGAAAGTGGAATGGGCCCAGTTTGCCACCATAATTACCCGCGCTGATGCGGCGAATACCATTTTCCGCACCCAGTTCACAGGCAGCCTGAATGCCGACTCGCATGGCCTTATCAATATCTTCTTTGCTCAAACCATCAATAACGATTTCCATTACTGATTCCACTTCCGGTGATAGCTCGGATTTGGTCTGGCCTTTTAACGTTGGACAGAACGCATCGTTGGTTGAAGCATTTAACGCTTTATATTTGGAGCCTACTTTTGAACCGCTGCGAACCACTCCGCCGGGGAACGGCATAATGATATTCGGCAGCTGTTTCATCGCTTTAACAGCCGCCTCACACGCCGCTAATGCCTGCGGTTGAGATTCGGCCAGAATCAAAAAGTTACCACCACCCACTGATGAAACTACCCCGGTATTTTCCTGGGTGAGAAATTCACCATCCATTACCGGAATACGCCAGTAGCGTTTACCATCAATCATCTTGGATATTTGATAACCATCACCAAAGAAACGCAGATTTTTACCTAACGCGATTTCTGCACCATCATCACCTTCGATACCCGAAAATAATGCTGATGTTGGCGAAGTAAGTACACACTGACCGGCGCGGGTTTCAACTTGTTTAGCCAGCCCTTTTCCACCCATAGCAAAAATCAGACAGGCAACACCCGGCCGACCATCTGGGGTTTCTGATGGGTCCAAAGTTCGTTCAATAGCCGCTTCACAACCACAAGCAATTACCGATGTGGCAAACCCGGTAAATGCTGTAGCAGAATGCATCGCCCATTCCAGATTCTGGGCGGTGATGATGATTCGCGTGCCTTTCATCGGAAACGCTTCAGCAAAGGTTTTATCAATGCTGACACCATTGATGATCATAGTCTGCCTCCCTTATGCAGCGGCTGAATGGTTAAGCTTCCACGACCATCATCGATGATTTCATCGTTACTGATTTTGAAGTTGCTCATTTTCAAGGTATGGAATTTATCGAAATATTGCTGCAGCGGTTTTTCGATGCTGACGTCATATTCCGGTTTCACCACATGGGTGGTACCCCAAGTGATTTTGATAACCTGACCGTTACGCACCACCATCTGCCCATCTTTAAATACATAATCCGGTTTTTCGAACATCTTCTCCCGATCGCTGTTATCGGTATACACGGTGATATCTGCCGCTGCACCAATTCCCAGATGTCCACGATCTGCCAAGCCTACCAGTTTGGCTGCGCCTGCCCGGGTCATGATGGCAATTTCGTATAACGAATATTCACGATCCAATGAGGCCAGATGAGTGGCTTTCTGTGCTTCCGGATGCAAGGTTGACAGCATATCGTTACGGAAAGATTTATCCATCAATAACTTAATCAAATGTGGATAACTGGTGAATGGTGCACCGTTAGGATGATCGGTGGTCAGGAAAATACGCCATGGATCATCCACCATCAGGAAAGTTTCCAGACCAATCATCCATTGCAACGCGTTCACATAACTTTGATCTTTGTATTTGAACGGCACTACACCACAACCGGCTTCACATTCGATATCCATACACACCCATTTGTTAGGATGCGCATGAGGTGCACCGGCAAACTGACGCATATTATCGCCAGAAGCGGTTACTGTCTGACCGAACAGGATCTGCCCTACATCCACGGTAATGTTTTTGTGTTTATTAATTGCCTCTGCAATTTCAGCTGCACCGGAGGAGAATTTGAAATCGCCTTCTGTGCCGTAACTGTGAAACTGGATATGTGTCAGATGCATCGGAATACCTTCCGCACCCTGAATGGTATCCAGAGTGGTTTGCATATTACCTGGTACACCTAGATTACAGCCATGTACATGCAAAGGATGTGGTACACCTATTTCCTGCACTGCACGCGACAATCTATGCAGAATATCGCGAGGCGTGACGCCATAAAACTCATTTTTTTCGTCCAAATCCAGCTTACGCTGGTTGAATTTGAAGGCGCTGATACCGCCAGGATTAACTACTTTGAGGCCTACTGCCTGAGCGTGATTAATGGTCCAGGCGACATAGTTATTAATTGCTTCCTGATCGGAATTGGCGGCCATCATACGCAGCAGAAAATCATCACTGCCAAGCATCACATAACCACCTTTATCGATGATGGGTGTGTCATGCATTTCCATATGAGCCTGACGAGCATTAATCGGCAATACGGCGGGTTCAAAGCCTGCGGTATAGCCCATTTCCGCGTAACGATAACCTGTAGTTAATGTACTGGGGGCGGCATGACCGGTGCCAGAACGTAATAACTCTGTGCGCTCATATACAGCCTGGGCATGATCTTCCGGCAACATGGTGCGGGCAATATTGACCTTACCTCCACCGATATGGGTATGCATATCAATGGCGCCAGCCATGATCACTTTGCCACGAACATCAATTTCTTCATCAATGCGACCATCAGCCGGTTTTTCGACAATGCGGCCATCCCGGATATAAATATCCCTCACTACATCGTTTAGATCATGTGCCGGATCAAAAATACGTCCGCCTGTTAGTTTTAAAAGCATCTTTATCTCCGTTTACAGGGCCTGTTCGACCGCACTAAGTACTTCAAACACGCTAGGTAAGCCGCTGTCACGTAATTTTCTAAGCGGAACTGAAACAACACTGTCGGTTCGGAAAGTGCGTCCTTCATGATCGATTCCTGGAACGCCAACTGGAATATAAACTTCTGGTTCAGTTTTAAACTGCATGCCACTGCGTCCAAGCACAATAGTTGTCGCTGCTGATTCAGGTGGTGTAACACTGGTATTAAAACTGGAAACCCAGATGACGACATCGCTTTCACCATCGGCAAGAATGCGTCGACCATCGTTTAAAAACGGGTCGTAATCTGGAAAACGACGATTAAACGTTGTACGCATTGGATAACCACTTTGCCAGGAAGCAACCGCATTGACTGTGGTATCACCTTCTTTTCCGCCTAATGGCAGACCATTACTGCGCGTGGTGGCATTGATCTCTTTGATCATTTCACAAACGTTTTGAATAGTAGCTTCAGCGTGATCGAAATCCAGTTGGCCAGCTGACCAAGTCACTACTGAATATTTAGCCGCTTTTAATTTTTCGGCTAAGGTATTCAACTCACTCACAGCAACCCCGCCAACGGTTTCAGCTTGTATAGTTTTACCTTTCAGTAATGAACGCAATACCGAAACCACCTCTGGTAAATCAGCATTGTCACAGGCAATGACCTGAGCTTTTTTACCATTTGGTGAGGTGGATGCGTCGCCACTAGGTTTTTTGCCTAGATAAATGACTTCTCGAGATTCGATCTCCTGGCCAAACATGCTTTCTTTATTCCACACCATACGTTCAAAAAAGCGTGGGAAAGTCGATTCGATATCGGTTCCAACCACCAGTAACACATCCACCCGATTTCTAACTTCAGTGAGAGTGGTGGTCATGTAGCCTGTGTCCTGCAATACCAGAATATTGCGAAAAGCGGCTGGGGAATAATAACTATCAATGGTCGCACCGGTTTTATCGGCTAATGCCATTGCAGCACGAGCACCATTTAGGTCTGTTCCTAAACCGGCAATCAGCGGTTGTTTACTGTTTATCAATAACTCTGCAATGTGAGATACCGCCTGCTCCAATGTTACTTCTTTGCCATTGATTCGGGGTTGGGTATCGCTAATGGGAGTTTCAAATCCGGGTCGAGTGACAGCATCGCCGTTTTCCAGCACTTTAACGTTGTTTCCGTTGACCTCTATTGTCAGATCATCAGACGCTATCCCACAAAAAGGACTGGCAACTTCATGCCAAACGGTTGCCGTGCTGTTTTCTGTCATATCGCTGTCCTCGATAGTTCTTGCTTTAATAAACTTGGGTCGTTATGACCTGCTTCAACTCCAATAGGCTTTTAGCAGCAATACTGATAATCGCTATCCGTGTTTTGCTCGCAATAAAAGCGAATCAATATTGTTGTCTCGTAACTGTTTCTGTAAAGCATCGGCTTTTTCACGCCCAGCCACCGGACCCACCTGTACCCGATGCCAGGTATCGGTATTGTCAATTGTGACGGTTTGCACTTTTGATTCAATACCTAAAAAGGCTAACCGTGCCCGGAATCCATCGGCATCTTCAAGTTTTTTAAATGAACCAACCTGAATCATATAAGTTACTGCATCGACCGGTTGCTCAACTGCCGCCTGTTGGGTTTGCTGCGGAGTTTCGTTTAACGGTTGTGGTGGTTCAGCCATCTCTTCCGGTGGTGATGATACTATCGGTTTTTGCGGTTGATTGGCGATAGGTTTTGGCTTTTCGACGACCACTTCCGTTTCCGGCAGTAAAGTATAAAAATCAAATGTAGGCTCAACACCTGCTCTTTTCTGCTGTTGTTGGGTAGTTTTTGCCTGTTGTTGATCAGCAGGCACATTGTCTTTCAGATGCAGTAAAAACATCACAAAAGCACCGACCGCAAAGCTGATAAGCATTGGTCCCCAGGGCATACTTCCACCTTGTTTCGGGGTCGGTTTACGGGTATTTCTTCTCGCCGCCACAAAAAACCTCTTACATCGATTGTGGCGCTGAAACGCCCATTAAACCCAGACCGTTAGCAATAACCTGCCGCACTGCGGTGATTAACGTTAAACGTGCCTGACTGACATTGATATCATCGATCATAAACTGATGCGCGTTGTAATACGTGTGAAAATCACGTGCCAGATCCATTAGAAAATGCGCTAACAAATGCGGCGTGTGGGTAATTGCCGCCAGTTCAACTACTTCAGGATAACGCGATAACATGGTCAATAAAGCTTGTTCATGTTCTTCGCTAAGTAAAGACAAGTTCTGTAATCCAACTTGCTGATCCCAGCTCAATTGTCTTTCTGCTAATTGACGGAACACACTGCAAATTCGAGCGTGGGCGTACTGCACGTAATATACCGGATTATCATTGCTTTGTGATTTAGCAAGCTCCAGATCAAAATCCATATGCTGATCTGCACCACGCAGCACATAAAAGAAACGGGCGGCATCTTTACCAACTTCATCTCGCAGTTCACGTAAGGTGACAAATTCACCACTACGGGTCGACATACCGACTTTTTCTTTACCGCGATATAACACTGCGAACTGAACCAGCAGAACTTTTAATTTGCTAACATCTTGCTGTAAACCAGCCATGGCTGCTTTTACGCGTGGAATATAGCCGTGATGATCGGCGCCCCAGATATCAATTATCTGATCAAAACCACGCTGAAATTTATTCAGATGATAGGCAACATCGGAAGCAAAATAAGTTGCCTGGCCATTATCACGTACTACAACCCGGTCTTTTTCATCACCAAATTCTGTTGATTTAAACCACCAGGCACCATCCTGCTGATAAAGCATATTGGCAGCTTTCAGTTGTTCAATCGCTTCATCAACCACGCCGGATTCAACCAACGATCGCTCGGAAAACCACTCGTCATATTCGGCGCCAAATTCCGCTAAATCATTACGGATATCATCCAAAATGGCATTCAAGCCCAAATCAAACAACTGGCGATACAACTCAGCACCGAGTAATTTTTTAGCTTGATTTGTGAGCCCATCAATGTGCAATTCTTTGTCGCCACCTTGTGGTTCGTCAGTTGGCACACCTTCGAACACCACTGCAGCAGGATGTAACAATGCATCGCCATGCTGATTTTTCAGAGTTTCAGCAATATCAAACACATATTCGCCGCGATAACCGTTACTTGGAAAAGTAAATTGTTCGCCACATTTTTCCAGATATCTCAGCCAGACACTGGTCGCAAGAATATCCATCTGCCGACCGGCATCGTTAACGTAATATTCGCGATGCACATCATAACCAACGGCTTTGAGTAAACTGCTGACCACTGAACCATAGGCTGCACCACGACCATGACCAACATGTAAGGGCCCTGTTGGATTAGCGGAAACAAACTCTACCTGGACTTTATGACCTTTACCATAATCATTCAGGCCATACTGACCAGCATTTTTCAATACCTCAGCTACCACTTGTTGTCTGGCAGTAGCTGATAAGGTGAAGTTGATAAAACCTGGGCCGGCAATCTCGACTTTATCGATCAATTCATGTGGTGGCAGGGCATCCACAATCAATCCTGCGATTTGACGTGGATTCATTTTGGTGGGTTTTGCCAATACCATCGCGATATTGCTGGCAAAATCACCGTGACCGCGATCTTTGGTTCGTTCCAGCTTAACTTCAATCGATGAAATTTCTTCGGGAAGGCGTTGTTGTGAAATCAGCGAAGCTAATGTGCTATCGATAATTTTTTTCAATTGGTCTTTCAAGGTAATGAAATCCGGATAACAGAAATGTGATGGCGAATTTTAACCGATCAGGCAGACGGATGACACTATCCTGGGGATTAGATTAGCTCAGTTGGATCAATGTCTATCGACCAACGAGCTTTTCGCGCCAGTTTAAGCTTCGTTACCGAATCGATATGTTGATCGATTAATTGATGCAGTGCACCACGATCTGCGGATCGCATCAGTAATTGTGCACGATATCGCCCCGCTCGTTTTTCCATTAATGCTGGTACTGGGCCCAAGATTAAAACGGATGAATTTGATTGATGCAGTAAACCAGAAACCTGTTGTAATAATTCAATCGCCAAATCTTTCTCTTTTGCTTCCGATGTTGCCTATCATCTGA
>JAMDEF010000137.1 GCA_023488305.1 Gammaproteobacteria bacterium
CTGCTAGCTCTTGTATCAGCAGGCGTTCCGGCGCCGGGAATAATTTGCCGCGCACTGGTTGCATAAAATTGACGATATTGATAATCAACATCAGCAAAACGTTCGGCAACTGCACCCATGACACCCACAATAGATTGTAAGGCATCTGTTTGGGCCTTACATGCAACACATTTCAAAGAGGTAGGATCAGTTTGGCATACTGCGGCCTGATCACAATAGGTTAGTGTTCCGCAAGCTCCGTTTCGCGTGGCAACTGTCGGCCCCATTTCAAATGTACAAACACTATTAGCGCAGCGACTATTGTTCTTTAAATCATAAGGAATAGGATTTTGGCAAAAACCAGTATCATTTAGTGCGCAGAAGTAAGCGCCATTTGAAGTGTTGCCAGAAGGATTAGGATAAGTTTTACGCGCTGTCGCTGAGCATACTAATCCTTGAAAAAGTTTGGTCATGGCATCTTGTGTACCCGCATCAGCCATGCTGGGCGAAGCAAAAGGAGAACCTGCGACATATAAATAGCTCAATGTGGTGTTCCAGATGGTGTCGGCTGCCCCTATCCCCTGGACGATGACCCACATCATAACAATTTGGATTGCCGAATAACCCGAAGGCGCAGGAACAAGTGAGGCAATTCCGAGTACGATTCTGATAGGTACCCATAAGGAATTCCATTGCTTACCGAGAAACTCACCCTCACCGGCTGTTTTCATGACACCAACCACAGTGACATAAATAACAATAACAACGCCTACTGTTAAGATAATGGAGTTGAAGGTCTTAAACATAACCGACAACAATAAAGGAGGTGAGTCTGAAACAACGGGGAAGACGGTACCAACATAACCAAATATTCGAGTTAGATAATAGAGCGACTGATCATTAGGGGCAAATTCAAATAAATTAATCATGGTTTAGGCCCTTGGCTTTCGTCAGGTTTACCCCGTCTCCATTCCTCAAAAGTGCATCCCAACTTGCGAAACTTGATTTGAAAATACCAGAAGTGGAATCGAAAAGCCTGTGCGCCGCAAAGACCTGCTGATACAAGAGCTAGCAGCCAGCCATAAAATGAGGCGTGATGAAATAATAAATACAGGCTAAAAAGAAATAATGCTGCACCGAGACACACAAACAAAACAGCATAAATAAGATAATTACGCTGAATTTTAACAACATCATCTTCAGTTAAATTCAGCCGCGCCATCGCTTCTTCAAACGTTTCCTTTTTTTCTGCAACAGGTGTTATAAACAAACCGCGAATACTATCCCAGATAGTTGTGTTATAAATTCTTAAGGATTCAGTATCTAACCAGCCCGAAGGATTAAAAAATGTCTTACGGGAAACTTTAAAGATATCTTGAATAGCCATGCCCAACAATCCTACAGATAGGTGTTAATTATTATCTTATACAATTTGCAAGCACAATAACACCACTCTACACCGCTATAGAATTTCTGACAAATCTGGTTAATACTCTTGGTTGAGAATGAATTTAATGACAACACGTCAGTGTTATCAGTCACGGAGCAAACAACATGCAATGTATTTTACGGCCGATGATGGCGCTTGCTTTGATTATGTTTTCCGCGGTCACATATGCGCAGCAAAATTTCTTTACCAACACGAATACGCCTAGCGCGCCCACCTCAACTTCAGCCAAAACACCTGGCGGCACTCGCGCTCCAGTGATGACACCCGAACAGTTCAAACAAAGCATCGATAAAATCAGTCAGCAAACAGATAAAAACATTACCGATCAATTAGATAAAAAAATTATTAAGACACCGCCTTTGCCGCCAGCACCTCCTGCTGCACCAACTGATAATTCCAGCAATTTTAGTATTGAGAATCCACAACCTTCTCAACCAGCCCAAATTTCCCAACCGCCTGCTTATGGCGCTCAGCAGCCAGCGCAAATCCAGCCCGTCCCGGGACAAAGACCACCAGCTCCCGTACCTGGCACCACCCCGCCAAATTCAACATTGCAGCCTGCTGCTCCTGCGCAAGGCGGCTATTATCCAGGGTTCGGCACTGGCAAAGGAAATACACCTGGCGGTAATACCTCCGGCGGCAATCGAAATCAAAACGGTGGATGGAACATTCAGTACTAATTAAGTTGAAGGAGCCTATATGCGTGGTTTTTTTAGACAAATTTGTTGGATAATGGCAGCCGTCTCACTACTGACTGCCGGCATTCCGCCTGCTTTTTCACAACCTCAGCCTGTTCCTGCCGGCCAACAAACTTGCAGCGACTCAACTTCTTGCTTAAAAGCAATTACGACAAACACTTATGCAACGCTGCAATCCGTAAATAATGTTCCAACTTATCTTTATGATTTAACCAGAATGGCGCTAAGCTGGTTAGAGCCAGATAAATCTGACACTTCTACCAATATGATGTCTCAATTCTCAACTCTTGGTAGTAATATTTTGTCAAACCAGGATAAACAAATTAAAATGCAGCAGCAGTTAATTGCTGATATGTATAATGTGAAAGCAGAAACTTTAAACGATCCTAACATTAGTGCAAGCTTGCCAATCGGCGGCATTAATGACATCTCCTTTATGACAATCATGGGCATGCCTCCTATGCCCAAAGTAAAAAGCGATCCATATAACTATTTAAAAAATATCTCTGGGTTTGCAATTAATCATACCCCGCCTTTAATTGGATGGACTGGCACAAGTGAAAACCAAAAAATTTATGGAGCTTATTATCATACGTTGATGGCAATCCAATCTTTTAACGCCTATATTTTAAGCGATCTTTATGTTAACAGCCAAAGCGGCAACGGCCTGACCAGTGCACAAAATGCATTAGTCTCACAAGCCTCTGACTCTCAATGGTTAGCCACCATCGGCGGCGAAGAATTAGGTAAAGTGCTGCGTCAAATATTAATGTTTAATTCTCAGAGCTATATTCTGTTAACAGAATTATTAAGAACTGAGCGTCAATTATTAGCCGCTCAAACCATTAACAATACTTTGCAAATATTAACAAACATGAATAACGAAAAGTTAATGTTGTCTAAAGCAATCTCAACAACAATACAGCCATAATGGTGCAACTATGCCGCAATTAGATCTTGAATCTTCGCATGAATTTTGGAAAAACTATGATGACCCGATGATTTATCGGGTCATTTCCTTTATGGAAACTGCTGAAGATTGGACACTGGACGGCAATCCATCGCTAGAACAAATGATACGTCAATTGGGTGATGCACTTGAACAGTTAAGCAGTTTTGAATTAGGCAAAGAAGATCAATTTGTTTCTTTATGTTCTCACATTAAAACGTCACGCATTTTACGTTTGCTGCAAGCCATAGACACCATTGATCCAGGCTCAGCGTCTAAATTATTAATGTATGCTGAAGAAAATAACACGCCAGAAAATGCCATGGCTGGCTTATTTTTGCGACGCAATATCGTGTTTGAACGTTTGCGTTTACTGGCGCGTGTGTTTTCACAGGAACGCTTTGATTTAGTCCTTAAAATTCTTGAACAAGATCATGGTTAATAAAATTCTTTAT
>JAMDEF010000008.1 GCA_023488305.1 Gammaproteobacteria bacterium
TAATCGTAAGTGTCGGTCTTGCAAGATGGGGTAAAGCAATATCATGTTGTTTACGGAAATGTTCTCCCCAGTCAACATATACATATGGCTCTGCATTGTCTTTAGCAGACACAAAAATTAGTTTTTCTTCAAGAACCTGTTCGACTTGTATTCTTGGACCATATTCTGGTTGATGAACCACTATGACATCTAACAAACCTTGTTGGAGTTTACTATGCAGAGAAGTCCGTTCACCTATTTCAGCATTAATAGCAGTTTCAGTAATGTCTTTGCTTAAATTGCTAAGCCACTGGTGCATCAGTGGGCTCCACAAACTAATTTCACTCGCAATGTTAAATATTGTCTCGGTTCCAGTCGGTAAAGGCAGATTCCTTTTAGCACCTTCCCAGGCTTGGACAATAGCAATAGCATGCTCAATAAATTTTTCCCCATTAAGCGTTGTGGTAGCCCCCGAACGATTACGAGTAAACAGCCTACATCCAAGCTGGTTTTCAAGATTATGTACTCGAGCGGTCACGGTGGTTTGAGTCACATGTAATTTTTCTGCGGCCGCGACAAAGCTACCCGAACGGATGATTTCTAAAAACGTGAGTGCTTGATTTATATCCATCAATTATTTTGATACTAAACGAAAATATTATTCATTATACACACCTCATTATAAGGCTCACACTACTTATCTAAACCGCGTAACTTATCACTTTAGGTGAATGTATGAGCTCAATTAATCATCAGAATTACAATTACGATGTGGTGAAGTATTTCAGTGTCAGTGCCTGTATTTATCTTGTGCTCGGCACAGCAGTCGGCGTTTGGATTGCATCGGAACTCGCCTGGCCATTTCTCAATTTTGATAATCCCTATATTACATTTGGACGTTTACGTCCGGTCCATACCAATATTGTTGTCTATGGTTTTGGTGGTTCTGTGTTAATGGCTACTGCCTACTATGTGATTCAACGAACTTGTGGTGTGCGTCTTTGGAGCGATGCGATGGCTTGGTTCACCTTCTGGGGGTGGAACTTGTATGTGATCGGCGCCATGATCACTCTGCCTTTGGGAATAACTCAAGGAAAAGGATATGCTGAATTGGAATGGCCGTTGGATATTCTGCTCGCTGTGGTATGGATTGCGTACACTATTAATTTCATCATGACGCTAAGTCATCGTAAAAGCAGCCATATATACGTTGCCAACTGGTTTTTCCTAGCCATGATGATCATGTTTACGTATTTGCATGTGATTAACAGTCTGTCGATACCGGTGAGCATGTGGAAGTCCTATTCCATCTTTGCCGGCGTTCAAGATGCGATGGTTCAATGGTGGTGGGGCCATAATGCCATCGGGTTTTATCTGACGGCAGGATTTTTGGGGATAATGTATTACTTCGTGCCCAAACAAGCTGAGCGACCAATCTATTCCTATCGTTTATCAGTCATCCACTTTTGGGCATTGATTTTTGGCTATGTCTGGCTCGGTGCTCATCATCTCCAATACACCGCATTACCTGACTGGACAGGTTCTCTAGGTGCCGCTATTTCATTGGCCATGATAATTCCATCATGGGGCGGGGCGCTAAATGGGATGTTTACACTCAGTGGGGCGTGGGACAAACTACGAACAGACTATATTCTACGTTTTTTAATTGTTTCTCTCGCCTTCTACGCCATGTCCACTTTCGAAGGGCCGGTGATGGCATCCAAAACAGTCAATGCGTTATCGCATTACACAGACTGGACAATTGGGCATGTTCACTCAGGGGCTTTAGGGTGGGTTGCCATGGTTTCAATTGGCGCGCTTTACCATATGGTTGAACGTATGTGGAATACCACTATGTTCTCTGTCAGGTTGGTAAATGTACATTTCTGGTTAGCGACCATTGGGACGGCAATTTATATCACCTCAATGTGGGTCGCTGGAATCATGCAGGGTTTAATGTGGCGTGCCTATGATGAGTATGGGAATTTGTCATATACCTTTGTAGAGTCCGTGGCACAGATGCATCCTTATTACGTTATGCGAGCCATGGGAGGTTTTATTTTCTTTTGCGGAGCGGTAGTGATGTTAATCAACGTACTGACGACGATTTATCTTGCAAATAAAAAACTATCAGCAACTAAAGTGACCATACAGCCAGGTTAATATGATGGATATTTTGTGGTTGTTAGCAAAAATTATGGTTGCATTTTTAACGTCACATTGGCTGGTTGTTGTGACGTCGTTTATTGGTCTGTGTTGTATGCTATTAATAGCGCTATGGGTATTTCACCCTGATAACAAAAAGCTATATGACTCGTATGCCAATATACCCTTAGAGGATTTGCTGGAAGATGAAAAATATCAACCTTCCAAATCCGTGTCTTACTTTTCTATATTTTTGTAATGCGTATTATCGGGCTTATATTATTCTTTTTTGTTATTTTCCTGATAAGTAATCTTTGGCTTTAATCGCGAAAGTCTTCATTTACGTCTAGGAACCATAATGAATCTTTACCGGCTTTCAAATATATTGGCCATTACGGTGGCTACGGTATTATTACTGAGTTTAATGGTGATATTGGCCCTTGGTGGGTTTTCGCTATTAGCTTATCTCAAAACCAGTTTGATACAGATGTTTGGTTTTGTTATCGCCGCAACCGCGTCGCTATTTTTCTTTATGCGACTAATCCATCAGATGCATTCCCGGGCCTATGTCATTTCCATGGTGATATTTATCATTGGTATCGGTGCATTTCTGTCCGTTTCTATCGGCCGAATGTATATGTTTCAGTACCCAATGTATGTTGAATCATATGGCCCGGGAAAAGGCCCCGGTTTGCCATTAAATAATGTGCTGACATTCTTTAGGCATATCGGTCAGTTTGAGTGGATTGATGATATTGCCCATGATCCCAATAATGTGCCTGACCCGATTGTTTCTGAGGCAAACGGCCAAGGTAATGTAACTAAAATCACCTTGGAAACCAAAGAAGTTCTGGCTGAACTGGCTCCGGGTATCACGTTTAATTACTGGACATTTAACGGCACGGTTCCCGGACCGATGATTCGGGTTAAACAGGGCGATACCGTCGAGCTGACGTTACATAACCACGCGACTAGCCTGCACCAGCATAATATTGATCTGCATGCTGTAACCGGCCCGGGTGGTGGGGGCGAAGCTACCATCGTCGAACCTGGCGAAACTAAAACCATTCGATTTAAAACACTGAATCCGGGACTGTTTGTTTATCACTGTGCTGTGCCTAATATGGCGGTGCATATGGCCCATGGTATGTATGGTCTCATTCTGGTCGAACCTGAAGCAGGTTTACCTCCGGTAGATAAAGAGTTTTATCTGATGCAAGGCGAGATCTACACCACTGGTGCGATTGGCCGAAAAGGCTTGCAGGTGTTTGATGCTAAAAAAATGCTCGACTCGCAACCGGAATATGTGGTGTTTAACGGGCGAACCGGTGCGGTTGTTGACAATA
>JAMDEF010000013.1 GCA_023488305.1 Gammaproteobacteria bacterium
TGAAATAAAAGAGGTAGGTTATGGAAACGTTAAGAATCATGTTTTTATGTACGGGAAATTCGTGTCGATCGCAAATGGCAGAAGGTTGGGCTAGATTTTTAACTGGCGATGATATTGAGATACGTTCTGCCGGGATTGAAGCACATGGTCAGAACGCCCAGGCCATCAAGGTGATGGCGGAAGTCGGGATTGATATTTCCCAACAGGAATCCATTCGGGTCAATGGCGAAATGTTGGAGTGGGCAGATCTATTAGTCACCTTATGTGAAAATGCCGATGAACAATGTCCCATCGTCAGTCCGCATACGTTGCGTTTACATTTGCCACTGACGGATCCAGCGAAATATCGGGGAACGGAAGAGGAAATCCTCGCTGAATTTCGACTTACCCGTGAAAAAATCAAACAACGCGTCAATTATGTGTTGCAGCAATTAAACAAATCCGTTGTGAATGGCCGATAAATCAGCTCACCTGAGCGAGTGGCTGACAATCTGACAGTTTGAGTTGATACAAACTGTTGCCGGAAATCTTCTTCGCTTTGGACTTCGCTTTGGTGGCATGTTCCGCCAAGTCTGTCTCATCTCTTAGATAATCAAAATCACTGATGGTTACTGCACCGATTGATAAGCTCAACAGTGGGTAGAACAACTGATGTCCATGCCGATCTTGAGCATGAATACCACCTTGTTGCAGATGTTCCGCGGTATAAAGTTCAACATACAGTGATTCAAATGCATTAAGCATTTTCTCACAGCGATTCTGCCAATCGCTGCTGTCAAATATCACGATAAAATCATCACCGCCGACATGACCGAGAAAATCTGTTTCTTGATCAATATATTGGCTGAGGATTTTGGCGGTTTTGTTAATGACCTTATCGCCTTTGTTATAGCCATAGGTGTCGTTATAGGGTTTGAAATTATCCAAGTCAAAATAACATACCGTGGCGTGGCGTTTCTGTTGTATAGCTTGTTGAATGTGTTCATTAAGCGGTACATTGCCGGGCAATCCACTCAGTGGGTTGGCATGACGGGCAATGGTTAGTTGTAAGTCAGTAATTTGCCGCAGCAAATCCATCAAACTACCAACCCCGCGATAATATCCTTGCTCACAAATAATAAAGACACTGTGCTGCTGTGAAGAATCTTGACTGGTAATTTGCTGACTGAGGCTTTTCAGCGGCATTGTGGTTTCCGCGATAATCGGTTTTCTGTCCATAAATAAATGAATGGGTTTTCGGCCATGCAGATCCCGCCCATAACGGCTGGCATAAAGTGTCATAAATTCATCCCGCCATACCATCCCGGCAATGGTGTCGTTCTCATTTAATACTGGAAGAGAAGCTAATTTCACTGCGCTCTGAAAACGTTCGCCAACGTGATTTACATCATGGTAGGTACGAACCGGGTTAAGTTGGGTCAGCAGACTTCCTACCAGAGAATCTGAACGCGGCACGCCAGATGGAATGTTTTCTCGGGTTTGTCGTTTGGCAAATAACGCTGGTGGCAGTTCTCGTTTAGGTGCTGTTGTTGGTCTGGCAAAGTAATAGCCTTGGGCAAAATGCATTTCCATCGACTGTGCCACCAGATATTCTTCCCGCACTTCAACGCCTTCCCCAATTACCCGGCAATTACTACTGAGGGCAATATCAATCATTGATTGCACAAATTGTTTTTTCTGTTGATCTTCATGGATATTCTGCATGAAATGCCGATCCAACTTAACGTAATCGGGCTTTAATTCTGACCAGGTCCGCAGCCCGGAATAACCTGCGCCTAGATCATCAATTGCGATAGAAAAACCCATATCACGATAGTGTGCAGTAGCCTCACGCATCAGCACATAATCGTCAATTGGATATTGCTCTGTTAACTCTATGACCACTTGTTCGGCGGGAATTCTGGCTTTTTTTAGAAACTTCGCTGTTAATCCGTGCGGGTAATCGGGTTGTAACAAGGCTGCCGGAATGGTGTTGATAAACAGTTTTGCATTAAGGTTTAACTCACCAAAACGGGCAATAGCGACTTCTCTACACAGCAGATCCAATTCAGCCAGACGTCCATGACGACTAGCTGCATCGAAAAGGTTTATCGGTGAATGTAAAACGCTGTCTGATGGTCCGCGGATCAGAGCCTCATAGCCATATATTTGATGGCTCTTTAATGAAACAATCGGTTGGAAAATAGGGGTGAGTGCCGCCGTGGCAAGAATGTCTTCCAATGACTTAAATTGTAATAGTTCTTCTTGAGTCATATTGAATCCGGAAAATATTTTGCCAGGGACTCATTAATTAATGAGGTCTTTAAATATGGAATAACAAATAAAAAATGACGGCGTAACAAACTCCTGACATTGACCGGGAATTATCGCTACGCCATCATCATTAGTTCAAGCTGTTTTGATAAGCATTCATCGCCTGTTTCAAGACATCCATTGCTTCCTGGTGATCAGCAAAGCCTTGTGCTTCCATGCCACCATTTGGGCCTTTGTAATTTTCAAACCAGAGACGGACGATTTCTGAAACGGCCGGAAATTCTTCATCCAGCTGTTTCATCGACTCGACGTTAGCAAAAGGACTATCTTCGGTAATCACAGCGATCAATTTGTCATCCTGTTCACCACCATCCAACATTTTTAATACACCAATCAAACGAACAGATAAGACTTCGCCACGCGGGATGGACTGGCCTAATACCAAAACATCCAGCGGGTCACCATCACCACCCAATTCTTTAGGCATTGCTGTGCCGGGGATGGTGCCGTAATTACCTGGGTAACCCAGATAATTTACGATGCGTGGTTTGTCATTTTTTAATTCCCAGATAACTTCCTGAGTATTGTCTTTATTCATTTCCCATTTGGCAGAGGTGCCTGTTGGGATTTCAATCAGAGCATTCACTTCACCCTCGACATTAATGGCAGGAACCGCCATTAAGTCTTGAGTTGAAGATAAGGTGAATGTGTCTTTAAGTTGCATGATTTGGCTGTGATTAACAGCTTTATCAAAACTCAAGCCATTAGCTGTCATTTGTTTTTTATAGCGTAGTGTATAGTCGATTTTCTTATTGGCACGAAACAGTTTTTCAAATTCTTTTTTATCAAAACCTTCGTACTGTCCCATGTGGCTAGGCGATTTTACCAGACCACCTACACTGTTACCTTTTACTGCCAGAATGGCTTCGGCAACATCTTTAACGGCTTTTTTGTAGCCTTTCATTGAGCTCAGATCATATTGGCTTAAATCAACCTTTGAATAGATCTCTTTACCCCAATAAAACTCAACAAAGTTAATGGCTGGCTTGGGTTTATCCCAGGCAATTTCACGGGCAAAGTAAACCAGCGAGCGATAAAGGTTGATTTAAGCCAATATGATCTGAGCTCAATGAAAGGCTACAAAAAAGCCGTTAAAGATGTTGCCGAAGCCATTCTGGCAGTAAAAGGTAACAGTGTAGGTGGTCTGGTAAAATCG
>JAMDEF010000018.1 GCA_023488305.1 Gammaproteobacteria bacterium
TTTATGCAATTTGTCTGGAAAACTTTTCTAAAAGGTTTGGCAACGGTACTCCCGGTCACACTAACTTTGTATTTGATTTACTGGTTGGCCGTATCCGCTGAACAAGCTTTACGACCAATGATGATTGCTATTTTGCCCTATGATTTTTACTGGCCTGGACTGGGTTTATTAGCCGCTATTGGTTTGATTTTTGTTATCGGCATCGCCGTAAATGCCTGGTTGGTCAAACGTCTGTTCGATATCGGCGAATCCATATTAGATCGCATACCGCTGGTCAAATCGATTCATGGTGCATTGCGCGATTTCACGAGATTCTTCTCTCGTGAAAAGCAACAGGACAATCTAAATCATGCCGTGGCAGTTACTATTGGGGGCGTGCAATTTATTGGCTTTTTGGTGAAAGAAGATGTCAGTCATTTACTTGAAATGTCACAAGATGAAGAAGAGGAAAATGATCTGGTAGCCGTTTATCTGCCGCTGAGTTATCAGATTGGTGGCTATACCATCTGTCTGCCACGTGAACAAGTCAGATCATTAAAAATGTCTAACGAAGACACTATGCGATGGATTTTGACTGCAGGCTTGTCAGATAGTGAGACAGAATCGCATCAATCAAAAATAATTCTTCAGAAATAAGCCTTATCAAACTGTTAACTGACAAAGGAATGTCTTTACTCTATCAAAGCTACGTTCCCTTCGTCGTGTTGGGATTATTATTTTTACCTGGATTCAGTCTGGCTGAACCCGCTAAAAAAAACTGTGAATCGTTATTTTGCTACAGCAGCAAAGATGATTTTTTTCAATTTAATAGCGGCACCCGGTTACAGTTAGATCGGGGAGTTTTTATCAATGACAGTCGCACCGATTTTGATAATGAATGGAATGTTCGACGAGCCCGACTCTCCAGCAGTGCTCAAATCGGCGAGCATTTTTCTATAGATTTCACTTATGACTTTGCCAGAGACGATCGTTCAGCGATTCGTAATGCATTTATCCGCTATACCAGCACCGAAAACACCCGCTTTACTATAGGTCATTTTAAAGAACCGTTTGGTATGGAACGCCTGACCAGCGTACAGGATTTGGCTTTTCTTGAACGCTCACTAGTCAGTCTGTTAACCCCTCCTCGTTCTTTAGGTGTGGAGCTTCACAAACACACACCACATTGGACAGCAGCTGCTGGCATGTTTACAACGGGCACTGAAAGCAGTAGCAACGATACTAAATTCGGAACCTCAGCCCGCGTAACATTCGCCCCTCAAAGCGATGCTGGCAGAATATTACATTTTGGGTTAGGCATCGCCCATCGTAATACCGATAGCCAACAAGAAGTCCGTTTTCGCCAACGCCCTGAAACCCGAAATACCGATATTCGATTAATCGACACACGGACCTTTATTGCCGATAGCTACACCTATTTAGGAATAGAATCTGCTATCGCCAGAGGTCCGTGGGCGCTACAAGCCGAATATATTTACAGCCATGTTGGCAAAGCCCGAATCAATCAAACTGACTCCGGCGAAAATATTCATTTTAGTGGCTGGCATATTGATCTAACCTGGATTGCCAGTGGTGAACCACAACCTTACAACCATGAAAAAGGTACTTTTGGACGTTTAAGACCGACACATTCGGTCCAACATGGCGGCTGGGGTGCTTGGCGATTAGGCATGAGATTAAGCGAATTGGATTTAACTAATCACCCTATTATGGGTGGCCGTCAACAGAACCTGACGGCTGGAATCACTTGGCTATTAAACCGTAATATCAGCCTTAGCAGCGAATATGTAAAGGTTCTGAAAGTAGATGGCGGAGATTTCACCAACGCCTCCCCCGCTATTTTTCAATCTCGACTGCAAATAATTTATTGATATATTTGGTGTCCCCGATGCGATTCGAACGCATGACCTTCCCCTTAGGAGTTTTATTGCATATTTTTTTAGAATCAACCAAAACCACCTTTAACAGACATAAGTAATTGAATAAATAAAATTTTAAGATTGATTACTGTCTTATATTGTCTCAAAAAATTCTATTCTGTCACACAATATGTTTACTAATTTGTTTACTAATTTCGTGATAGAATTAAATTCCCTAAAAGGGAGAGACCATGACGATACCACTTAAAACAGATACGCAGATAAGAGCTTTAAAGCCTCAAGCCAAGCAATATACAAGAACAATTCAATCACCAAAATTAACCAAGGGTACTTTGCTTCTTTTAGTCAATCCTGGTGGTAAAAAGTCATTCAAGATACGTTACCGCTATGATGGTAAACAGAAAGGTTTCAGCCTCGGTACTTATCCTAACACTACATTATTAAAAGCTGTTGAGACGCACAATGAGGCAATGGAACAGCTAGATCAAGGGATTGATCCCAAAGTGTATTTTGATCATAAGCTTGCTGATTTAAGAACAAAAATTGATATGCATCAATTGTTCGAAAAATGGCATGCTATAAAAAAAAATGAAACTAAGATTGCTCAAAGCACTATCAAAAATCATAAATGGCGTTGGGACAAATATCTAAAGTCAGAGTTGGGGACACTTCATATTGATGCAATAAAGCGTCGACACATAACTTCTGTGCTTGAAGAAATCAGAGATGCCTCACGGGAGGAGGCTAGAAAGTCCCTTTCCACACTAAACATGATGTTCGAATATGCAGTCGATTTAGGATTAATGACAGATAATCCAATGTCAGGCATCAAATCAAACCGTTTGGGATTGAGTGCCTCATCTCCTCGAAGCAGATGGCTAAATCTTAAGGAAATTAAACTTTTATGGAATTACTTAGACTCACCTGAACATAAAACATCAATCCAATCAAAAGTTGCAATTAAGCTAGCGATATTAACTGGTGCGCGACGAAGTGAAATTACTAATATGGAATGGTCTGAAATCGACCCCAATGGGAAAACATGGACGATTCCAGCCAACCGAGCTAAAAATAATAACAAGCACATCATCTATCTTTCAGATTTAGCATTGGCTTTGTTGGAGCAAGTAAAACTCATTAGTGGAGACTGCAAGTATGTTTTTATCTCACCACGCAAAAAAACTATGGCTCCTGAACAAACCCAACCTCTTAGCAAAGATGCTTTATCACGTGCTGTAAAACGAATTTCTGAAGAAATTGATTTAGAACAATTCAGTTTTCACGACCTCAGAAGAACTGCGGCATCTAACTGGGGAGAAGAATTGAAGGCGAGTTCTGATGTTGTTGAATTGATGTTTTATGTTCAGGTGAGTCTAAGACTTGTAGCCACATATCAAGCTAGTAGCAAGCTGAAACAGCAGAGGTCAGTGTGGTTAAGGTGGGATAAATTATTGAAGGAGAAGCTTTTTAATCTAGCTGATTTAGATACAACTCAGTCCTAAATCACTCAGAGGTAAGGTTGTTTGGTACAAAAATAAGGTTATTGCCTGTTAATA
>JAMDEF010000161.1 GCA_023488305.1 Gammaproteobacteria bacterium
ATAACGCTTAAAAAAAAACGAGTGGCACTGGGCCACTCGTTTTATTTGCGTTACTTTTTATTCTGCTTATGCAGCATCAACTAATGCACGCAGTTCTTTAGCAGATTCTGCTGGAGAAGGTGCGCCGTAGATAGCTGCACCGACTACAACGATAGTTGCGCCAGCTTGAATTGTTTTCTGAATGGTATCTTTGTTCAGACCACCAGCCACAGAAATACGAACACCCAGGTTCAGCGATGCAATTGCTTGTAAATCAGCAAAAGGTGTTTGACCTGCAGCTTGTGCGTCCAGACCAGTATGAACACCGATGATTTGCGCACCATTTTTTGCAGCTTCAGTTGCAACAGCTTTTTTGTCTCTAACGCTGATTAAGTCAATTTGAGCTTCTGCATTGTTTGCGTTGGCTGCTTTAATGACGCCGCCCATTGTAGCTTTATCAGAAACGCCCAGAACGGTACAGATATCAGCACCAGCTTCATAGAAAGGAGTTGCTTCGTATTCACCAGCATCCATAGTTTTCAGGTCAACCAGAATCAGGTTGTTAGGGAATTTGGTTTTCAGGGCAGTGACGATTTCCAAGCCATTGTATTTGATGCAAGGAGTTCCGACTTCCAGAATATCGACATATGGGGCAACTTGTTCTGCCAATGCGATTGTTTGATCGAAGTCCAGGGAATCCAGAGCCATTTGGATAAGTGCTTTTGCCATGCTGACATGCTCCTAATAATTGATTTAATTTGTAGTTTTACGTTGAAAATACGCTCGCAGACTATAAAGCACTATGTTCATTTCTGTCAATTTTTCCGGTTTTTTAACGATTTTCGCGTTCATTCATTACTGGACAGTCTATTTTGTTCTGTGCGAGTCTTCTGACACATTCATGTAACTTAAATTTTATTAATAAGCAGGTAATCATGCAGACAATCAATAACCTGGGTGGCTTTATCATCGATATGGATGGAGTTTTGTGGCACGGTAATAAACCGCTGCCGGGCTTAACAGAATTTTTTTCGATTTTGCGCAAGGTCAATATTCCATTTATTCTTGCGACAAATAACGCCAGTCTCACGCAACAACAATATATTGATAAATTAGCCAATATGAAGGTTGAGGTTCACCCGAATGAGATTCTAACCTCCAGTATGGCAACTGCACGATACCTCAAAGACACATTATCTCCAGCTAAACGACGTGTGTTTGTAATAGGAGAGTCGGGCCTGATCGAGCCCTTACAACAACAAGGTTTTGAAGTGACATCTACTTATTATCCGACTGAGCCACAAGCCACTACCGATAATATTTGGGCAGATCTCGTCGTTTCAGGTTTAGACAGAAAGTTGAGTTGGGATAAGTTAGCTACTGCAACGTTAAATATTCGTGCGGGTGCAGAGTTTTATGCAACCAATGCAGATACCACCCTACCCACAGAACTCGGTGAAGTAATGGGAAATGGCGGAGTATTAGCGGCGCTTACCGCAGCAACTGGGATAAAACCTACTGTAATTGGTAAACCTGAACCTATTCTTTATCAACAAGCTTTTGAAATCCTCGGTACTGATAAACACAATACTATCGCCATAGGCGACAGATTGGATACCGACATTCTGGGTGCTGTTAATGCCGGTATGCGCAGTATGATGGTATTAACAGGTGTTTCGTCAGAAGCTGATCTTGCAGAAATTGATTATCGCCCTGATTGGATTTTCGAAGATATTCAGGAAATAACTACATTATTAAAACAACTCTGAAAAAGGGAGTGAGAGTAATGAAAAAAATAATTAATCACGTCGATAATGTGCTTGATGAAAGCCTCAATGGCTTTGCCAAAGCACATAAGGATATTGTTTCGCTGCATCAACAACCAACATTTGTTCGTCGTCTGAACACGTCATCAACACCCAAAGTCGCTTTAATTTCTGGCGGTGGAGCAGGACATGAACCACTCCATACCGGTTTAGTTGGCAAAGGAATGTTGGATGCCGCTTGTCCCGGTCAAATCTTCACTTCACCGACTCCCGATCAAATGCTGGCTGCTGCAGAATCAGTTGAAAATGGCGCAGGGGTTTTATTTATCGTCAAAAACTATGCGGGCGATGTGATGAACTTTGAGATCGCGGCTGAAATGCTCGACTGTCCGTATGACACTGTACTGGTCAAAGATGATGTGTCATTACCCGAAAACCACAGTACGGGTCGTCGTGGTGTTGCAGGGACACTGATTGTTGAGAAAATCGTTGGTGCGGCGGCAGAACAAGGTCAGGATCTGAGTCAATGCAAAGCTCTGGGTGATCGCGTTGCCAAAAACACCGCCTCTATGGGATTTGCCTTAAGCAGTTGCACTGTGCCGGCTGCTGGTCGCCCAACTTTTGATATCAGTGATAACGAGATCGAAATGGGCGTAGGTATCCATGGTGAAAGAGGTCGTGAGCCGATGAATATGGCTTCTGCGGAGGATCTGGTTTCACACGTTACTGCAGCGATAGATAAAGAGCTGAATCCTCAACCGGGTCAGCAGGTTTTATTGCATGTAAATGGTTTTGGTGCCACACCATTAATGGAGCTGTATCTGGTCTATGATTTGACAGCAAAATTTTGGGAAGAAAAGGGTGTTGAAATCAAACGCTCATTGGTTGGTAACTATACAACCTCACTGGATATGGCCGGTTGTTCAGTTACATTGACATTGCTTGATGATGAAATGACAGCGTTATGGGATGCCCCTGTGCATACCGCAGCACTTCGTTGGGGCTGCTAGCAAGAATTAACCACAGAGACACTGAGGGCACAGAGAAAAAAATTGTGATTTTTCATTATTGGGATGTCTCAGGGAGGAGACTTATGAGTAATGAACTAACGGGTGAAATAATAGGTGCAGCGATTGAAGTGCATCGACAAATCGGACCGGGACTTTAGAAACAATTTATGAGGAATGTCTTATAAGTGAATTGCAAAATAAGGGCTTAAAGTTATCAAGTCAACACCCACTACCGATAACCTACATAGGTAAGCAACTCAACTCGGTCTATCGACTCGATTTGTTGGTTGAGAATAAAGTCATTGTGGAGTTAAAAACTGTAGATATCCTTTCCGGTCTTCATAAGGCACAGCTTTTAACATATCTGAAGTTAGCAAAATTAAGATATGGTTTGTTACTTAACTTTAATGTTCCCATCATGCGACAAGGCATTGTGAGAATGCTAAACGATTAACCTTGAACCCCTCACCATCTGTTTTGTAGTAATTCTCTGTGCCCTCTGTGTCTCTGTGGTTAACTATTTTCAATTATCAAATCGAGTCGATAGACCGAGTTGAGTTGCTTACCTATGTAGGTTATCGGTAGTGGGTGTTGACTTGATAACTTTAAGCCCTTATTTTGCA
>JAMDEF010000126.1 GCA_023488305.1 Gammaproteobacteria bacterium
TTGGCAATCGCTTGGGCCAATGTAATTGATATAAATCCAGGTAATCGGTTTGCAAACGTTGCAAGCTGTTATCTAACGCTTCGCTTATATTTTTCTCGTCAAATCGTGATTTGCCTTGGCGAATATGCCCTACCCAATCAGCACCAGGCCCGGCTATTTTACTGGCAAGTACCAAATTATCACGACGACCGCGTTTTGCTAGCCAGTTACCGATAATTGCCTCAGTTGCACCATAAGTTTCAGCTTTGGGAGGAATAGCATACAGCTCAGCTGTATCAATGAAGTTAATACCCTGTGCTATAGCGTAATCCAGCTGTTCAAAAGCTTCCTGCTGTGTGTTCTGCTCGCCATAGGTCATGGTGCCGAGACAAATCTGGCTGACAGTTAAATCGCTATTACCAAGGGTATTGAATTGCATAATGGGATCCTGAGATTTTCCAACGGCAGAAACAAAACAACGCCCATTAAGAGCGTTGTGATGATATAAAGTTGCGTATGGTCGGGACAACAGGATTTGAACCTGTGACCCCTTGCCCCCCAGGCAAGTGCGCTACCAGGCTGCGCCATGCCCCGACAAGCAACAAAACAGTGAAATTATAACGTATTAAGCCAGAATCGTACGAATTTGTTCCAGCTCTTTCAGCATTTCATCAATCAGTTGTTTGCGGTTTTCATCGCTATGAGTTGCTTCGGGTTTATGCTCGGTTTCCAGTTGTTGGCGTGCACCGCCAATGGTAAAACCTTGTTCATAAAGCAGACCACGAATCTCACGGATCAAGACCACATCATGGCGTTGGTAATAACGACGGTTACCTCGGCGTTTTACCGGTTTAAGCTGGGTAAATTCTTGTTCCCAGTAGCGTAAAACATGAGGTTTAACCCCACATAATTCGCTGACTTCACCAATGGTAAAGTAGCGTTTACCAGGTATTGCCGGTAATTCGTTGTTGTTACTCGCCTCGAGCATAACTGTCCACCCTTGCTTTCAGTTTTTGGCCAGGACGGAAAGTAACGACACGACGGGCGGTGATTGGAATTTCTTCACCCGTTTTCGGGTTACGGCCAGGCCGTTCATTTTTGTCGCGCAGTTCAAAATTACCAAATCCAGAAAGCTTCACCTGATCACCTTCTTCAAGTGCGCCACGGATTTCTTCAAAGAACATTTCGACCAGCTCTTTTGCTTCGCGTTTATTAAAACCCAACTCTTCATAAAGTTGTTCAGTCATATCGGCTTTTGTGAGTGCCATTCTTTACCTCTATTCTTATTATTGAACCGACGTTAGGTTCTGACCACTGCACCCAACTCACTTTGCAGTTTGTTGGTTATTTGCAGCATTAATGCATCGACTTCATCGTCGGTCATGGTTCGCTCACCATGCTGGAGATGGAAGGCGACTGCAATACTCTTCTTACCAAGCTCGACACCATCTCCAGAATAAACGTCAAACAATTGAATTGCCTTAAGAATATCAGACTCAATGCCTTTCAGGCAATGCTCAATTTCAAAGGCTACAACTGAATTGTCGACGACTAAAGCTAGATCTCTGCGAATGGCAGGATAACGTGATAAAGCAGTAAATTTTGGTATGGCGGATTGCAGACAAACCGTTAACGCCAATTCAAAAACATAGGCTTTACCAGTAAAGCCTAATGGCTTATTCAGTTTTGGATGTAAGGCACCGATCCAACCCACGGCTTTTCCATCTTGATAGATGCGCGCGGATTGGCCTGGGTGTAAAGCTGGATGAGCTTCGACGCGGTATTCAACGCTACCATTACCTAAGGCTAATAACGCTTCAACATCGGCTTTAACATCAAAAAAATCAACCTTACGGTTTGTTTCAGACCATTGTTCTGGTTTTAAATCACCGTAAACCAGACCACCAATACATTGCTGTTGATCAATATTGGCTAGTTCACCACGAAACACTCGTCCAACCTCAAACAATCGCACCCGCTCCTGCTGGCGATTCAGGTTATAAACCATCGCCTGTACTAAACCAGGCCACAATGAATGCCGCATGACCGACAAATCAGCTGAAATCGGATTAGCTAACTTAATAGGTTCAGCTTCACTATCAGCAAAGTGTTTTTGTAATGTTGGATCAACAAAGCTATAGGTAATTGCTTCAAAATAACCACGATCTACCAATAAATTTTGTAAGCGCTCGGTCGCCAATTGTTTTTCGGAAATTGCGCCGGGTAATACGCTGATTTCAGGGCGGGTTTGCGGCAAACGATCATAACCATACAGACGTCCCAATTCTTCAATCAAATCGACTTCGATATTAATATCAAAACGGAAACTTGGCACAATAACCAGCCAGCCTTCTCTAACTTGCGTAACTTCCAGCCCCAGCCGTGTCAGCTGTTCTTCTACTTCAGCCGCTTCCAGCTCAATTCCCAATACGCGTTTAATACGATTTGCACGTAGTAAGATTTGTGGCGTTTCTGGTAATGCACTTTCTTCACTAACCACAGTAAGTGGGCCTGCCTGACCACCGACAATCTCCAGAATCAAGCTGGTGGCACGTTGCATTGCTTGCTGTGCCAATTCGGGATCAACACCACGCTCAAACCGATGAGATGAATCCGTATGTAAACCATAACTCCTTGCTTGGCCGGCGATAGCATCCGGAGCAAAAAAAGCAGCTTCAAGGAACAATGAACTTGTAGCAGAATCTACAGCCGACGCTTCACCGCCCATAATGCCTGCAAGAGCCAAGGGTCCAGATGTGTCGGCAATAATCAAAGTTTGTTCTGCAATCTCAACTTCCTGCCCATCCAACAAAGTCAGTTTTTCATTGGTTTTGGCAAAACGCACGGTAATGGACTGCTGTAATTTTTGCAGATCAAAAGCATGCATCGGCTGACCAAGTTCCAGCATTACATAGTTAGTGATATCGACAACTGGACTGATACTACGCAAGCCACTGCGACGCAGCTTTTCTTGCATCCATAAAGGCGTTTTCGCATTTGGATTAATATTTTCAATCACCCGGCCAATATAATTCGGACAAGCTTGTTTGGCTTCGACCGACACCGGAAACGATGTCTGAATTGTCGCAGTGACATCGTTAATAACAACTGGTGTCAGGTTGGTGCGACTAATCACACCCAGTTCACGGGCAATACCCGCTACACCAAGGCAATCACTGCGATTAGGCGTTAAGTCAACTTCGATAGTGAAATCATTTAATGCCAGGTAATCACGGATGTCTTTACCAACTGGTGCATCTTCTGGTAATTCCAACAAACCTTCTGAGGATTCTGCCAAGCCGAGTTCTTTTGCTGAACACAACATGCCAAATGACGGCTCACCGCGCAGTTTGGCTTGTTT
>JAMDEF010000080.1 GCA_023488305.1 Gammaproteobacteria bacterium
GGTGCTCATAATCTTTTAGTGGAAGGCCGGAGTATTCGATCAGTTTGTAAAGAAACAGGCATCTCCCGAAACACACTTCGAAAATACCTTCGAGATGAAAAACCTCCTAGCTACAAAAGAAACCAACCAGCCCCGCGTCATGTACTAAAAGATTATGAGCACCTTCTAAATCAATGGTATGAGTATGATTTGAAGCGCCCGAAGAGAGAGCGCAGAACAGCTCAAAAACTTTTCGAACAGCTTTTATTAGAAGGTTATATCGGCTCTTATTCTCCCGTCTGTCGTTACATCCAAAAACTAAAATCAAACCAAGCATCACCTCAACAAGCCTTTATACCGTTGGAGTTCGCCGTCGGTGAAACCATGCAGTTTGATTGGAGTCAGGAAGTCGTCGTGCTTGGCGGTGTCGAACAGAAGATTAAAGTCGCTCACTTTCGTCTATCGCATAGCCGGAAGCCATTTATTGTTGCGTACCCTCGAGAAACTCAGGAGATGCTTCTGGACGCCTTCGTTCAGGCGCTCACCTTTTATCAAGGCGTGCCGCAGAAGGTGCTGATTGATAACCCTAAAACGATGGTGGTACGTATTGGTAAAGGAAAAGAGCGTGAATTTCATCCACGCTTTTTAGCCTTGATGAATCATTACCTCATTCAACCTGTGGCATGCACACCTGCATCAGGTTGGGAGAAAGGACAGGTCGAAAAGCAGGTTCATTATTTACGCAATCAATTATTTAAACCACAGCTTCAGTTCGACGATTTACTTAGTTTGAATGATCACTTACTCGCTCGTTGCGAGGGCCTTGGAAGCAAGCCTCATCCTCAATTTAAAGACCAGAGTATCGACACAATATTCAAGAAAGAGCAGTTAGCATTAAGACCGTTAGGTCGAGCCTTTGATGGCTATGTTGAAAAAGCAGTACGAGTGAGTTCTACCTGTTTAGTGCAATATGACAGCAATTATTACAGCGTACCGTCATCGTATGCCAAGCAAAGTATCTCTTTACGTGCCTATGCCGATCATATTGTTATCGTCAGCAAGCAGCAGGTAATCGCACACCATCAGCGCAGCTTCAATAAACATGATTACCTATTTGAACCTTGGCACTATGTGCCATTGTTGAAGCAAAAACCGGGTGCCTTGCGTGATGGTGCTCCCTTCTTAAAATGGAATTTACCAATAGCATTAACCAGTATCAAAAAGCATTACTTACAACGAGTAGGTGGCGATAAAGACTTTGTTGAGTTACTGCTCTTGATCCAAGTTCATAGTATGGAAATAGTCACCTTGGCCTGCGAGTTGGCCTTAGAAGAAAAGACCCTATAGCTACCCGCCATCATCAACCTAATCAATCGACTCACAGAACCAGACTATAAGCCACTCGATAATACACAACATTACCCACAACTAAAAAGCCTGCCTGAAGCAAACTGCCAGCGCTATGAACAGCTACGATATTATCCAGGAGTCAGAGTATGAATGCATTTCTTGAACAGCTAAACGCGTTGAAACTTTATGGTATGGCGCAAACCACCTTGGAGTTATTAGCTCGAAAACAAGCGCCTAGCTTTCTTGATGGCCTGAAACAACTGATAGAGTCGGAAACCACTGAGCGAGAAGTGAGACGTATTCGTTATCAAATGACTGCCGCCAAGTTCCCTCACCATAAAGACTTTGCCACCTTCGACTACAAGGCCTCGGCGATTGAGAAAACGACTATTGAACCCTTATGCTCTGGTCACTTTGCTGAGCAAGCCCACAACCTTATTCTAGTTGGCGGAACAGGCACGGGGAAAACACATACATCCATCGCACTGGGTGCAGAGCTGATACAGCGAGGAAAGAAAGTGCGCTTTTATAATGCTGTTGATCTTATCAACGCATTAATTAAAGAGCAGTCAGAAAATAAACAAGGTAGTTTAGTGAGAAGATTACAGCAAGTAGATTGCTTAATTATCGATGAGCTTGGTTACATTCCCTTCCCAAAATCAGGTGGTGCTTTGTTGTTCCATCTGATCAGCAAACTATATGAAAAAACCAGCTTGATCATCACAACCAACTTGGACTTTGGGGAGTGGGTCAGCGTATTTGGTGATGCAAAAATGACGACGGCCTTGCTCGATAGAATTACCCATCATTGCTCAATAATAGAAACTAAAAATGACTCATATCGTTTTAAACAGAGTCAGCAAAATACGAAAAAATAACGTTCAGGGGTGGGTCAATTTTAAATGCCAAGGTGGGTCAAAATTGCATGCCGATTGACATTCAAGGAAGCATTACTTAAAATTGAATCTGGAGTCGATCGTGCTTAAAGTTGTGAGCCAAATTAGAGCACTTAAAAAGTGATGGACGGACCGAAGGGTCGGTTCATCACACTGTTAGGCTTTCAGGTGTAAATTATTCAGCAGGGGGTCAACTATGAGTAACTATTATTCGTTTGTAGGCGGTGACGAAGGGTTGTGGCGAGTAACAAGCAATGAGGCTGTGGTAGGTGACCCGCTTGAGAAAGTTGAAAGAATCAACGTGTTAAACGTACCTTCTTCAACACTTACTAATCGTGGCGCTTGGGTGCTTCAAGGGTTCACTAGTAATTTACGTTACGCAGAGCGCCATGAAGTTGATAAACTTCAATCCATCCAAGAAGGCCTGAACAGGCCAGCGGCTACATGCGCCGCGCTTATTCCTATAAAGAAAAACGCAACGTGGTGGGCTATGTCTCAAGATGAAAGACGAAAAATATTCGAGGCACAGTCGCATCATACTGAGATAGGGCTGGCCTTCCTTCCTGAAATAGCCAGGCAACTACATCATTGCAGAGATATAGGTGAGCCCTTCGACTTTTTGACATGGTTTGAATTTGCTCCGGAACATACAGAATCGTTTAATGAATTGCTGTCTCAACTGCGAGCTTCAAAGGAGTGGGAGTTTGTAGATCGAGAAATAGACATTCGGCTTAACAAGCTTGGATAGCATAAAATATGACCTGCAACTCTAGCCTAAAAAGTAATGGACGGACCGACAGGGTCCGTCCATTTCACCGCAGTATATTTAACAGATGACGACTTACCTGAATTATGCAGAGATATTAGTCGAAATATGACTAACAAAGGGTGGGAAATCATTGATGATTGCTCAGAAAGAGAAATAGAGTCTGGCGAATTAAAAATTAAATATAAACTCTTTACTTTCAGATCTCTATTGAGAAAACCTTTTCTTGGTGAGATTGACCATTTTGTGGCAGGTTTTTATCCAAAAAGTGATTTACACCCGCATATACCATATACAAATCGTGATCATGATATTTTCTTACGGGCAGTTGGTACTGGG
>JAMDEF010000086.1 GCA_023488305.1 Gammaproteobacteria bacterium
AAATTAATGCCGCATTTTCATCTGGTCGATCAATGGCTTTATCTCGGCATCGTAAAAAACCAACACGATGCCTTTGAACGATTACAGCAGCAATATGCTGAACCACAATATTTTGATCTGGATGCCTACAAAATCCAGCTACGCTTTTTGTTAAAACTTCGTCCCAAACAATTATTGATTGAAAGCTTACGTTTACCTGCAGAGGAGGCTTCATGATCTCTAAAAGTCATAGAATTTTAGGCTATGCCGGCCTGTCACCTTTCTTAGGCTTGGCGATTATGAGCTGGCTGGGCTATTTGTATGCTATCGACTGGCTGCTGAGTTATGCGGCATTAATTTTCAGTTTTCTTGGGGGGCTGCTCTGGTATGTCAGCAGCGTTGAAAAGCTTCCACGTCATGTGGTGATAGTCAGCATCTCCACCATGTTATGGGCTTGGTGTTGGCTGTTATCTCCGACACATTACTGGCTATGGTTAGCTGCTTTATCATTTATCGGTTTGCACTTGTATGAACGACAGCAACTCTCAGAGATTTATTCTGTGGAGTTAATGCGGCTACGTGGTCATCTCTCTTATGGCGCTGCGTTTTTTTTGTGGCTGGCGGCACTTTCGACATTAAATGCCTAAGCTGCGTTATCTCAATCTGATCCTCGGTGATCAACTTGATGCCGGGAGTCTATTGTTCGATGACTTTGATCCTCAGCATGATCGACTGTGGATGGCTGAAGTGTCAGCTGAGTCCACAGAGTATTTATCGAGTAAACAGCGCACGGTTTTATTTTTATCGGCGATGCGGCACTTTGCTGAAAAACTCAAAACCGATAACTATCCGCTGATTTATTGGACTTTGAGTGACAAAAAATCCAGTTTTCATGACGCTTTAGCGGCCACTTTAAAACAAGATTCATTTGAAAAAATCCGCTGCGTATTGCCTGGTGATGTCCGGGTTATGAACGAAATACAGCAATGCGCCAATGATGTTGATATCGATATTGAATGGCTGGCCGATCAGCATTTCATCAGTGAAAAAGGTGAATTCAAAGCCTGGCTTGCCGATCGCAAACAGCCACGAATGGAATTCTGGTATCGCCAACTGCGTAAAAGCCGGCAAATTCTGATGCAAGATGACCAGCCGCTAGGCGGTCAGTGGAATTTTGATAAGGACAACCGCAAAAGCTTTGGCAAAAAAGGTCCATCCAAATTGCCTGAGCCTTTATTGTTTGAAGCAGATGACATCACCAGACAAGTCATAACGGATGTTGAAAAATTTCTGCCGGATCTCTACGGCAATATTGAAACCTGTAACTGGCCGGTCACCCGTGAACAATCTTTGGCAGCATTAAATGATTATATCCAGCATCGATTGCCATATTTCGGCGATTATCAGGATGCGATGTGGACTGACGAACCCTGGCTTTATCACTCACGCTTATCGACCAGTCTGAACCTGAAACTACTCTCCCCCGCAGAAGTGATTGCGGCGGCTGAAAAAGCCTATACCGACAATGAAGCACCTTTAAATTCGGTGGAAGGTTTTATCCGGCAAATTCTCGGTTGGCGTGAATATGTTCGTGGTTTGTACTGGAGCTATCGCGATGACTGGCTGCAGATGAATGCACTCAATGCCCGGCGCAATCTGCCAGCATTGTATTGGACTGCCGAAACCGAAATGACCTGCCTGCATCACAGCGTCAAACAGGTGTTGGATCATGGATACGGTCACCATATTCAACGGCTGATGGTGACGGGGTTATTTGCCTTGTTATGGGGCGTTAAACCCAAGGCCATTCATGAGTGGTATCTGGCAATGTACGTCGATGCCGTTGCCTGGGTGGAGATCCCCAATACTCTGGGTATGAGCCAATACGCCGATGGCGGCATCGTCGGCTCCAAACCGTATATTGCCAGCGGTGCTTATATTGATCGCATGTCCAATTATTGCCAGTCCTGTCCCTTTAATCCCAAGCAAGCCAGTGGCGATAACGCCTGTCCATTTACCACGCTGTACTGGCATTTTGTCGACCGGCATCAGGATTTGCTGAGTAAAAATCCCCGTCTCGGTATGCAGGTCAAAAACTGGCGCAACAAATCTCAAGATGAACAACAGGCCATCAGCCAGCGTGCTGTATACCTGTTCAGAAATTTACCGTAAGGAAACACCATGCAAGCAACGCAACTGGTCTGGTTACGCAATGATTTACGCCTCGATGATCATCCGGCATTGGCACTCGCAGCCGAACAAGGGCCAATCCAGGTAGTATTCTGTGCTACGCCTAAACAATGGCAGCAACATGATGAATCACCTGCAAGATTAGGGCTTCGCGCTGCAGCTTTGCAGGATATCGCTGATCGACTTGCCCAGCTTGGCATACCGTTTCATTTATTCGAAGTTGATTTTTTTGCTGATGTGCCCGATGAATTATTGAAATTTTGCCAGCAGCAAAATATCAGTGATATCTGGTTTCAGGCTGAAACACCGCTTGATGAACAACGTCGAGATCAGGCGGTTAATGAGGCATTAACTAAAGCCAATATAAAAGTACATTTGCTCGCCGAAGATTTACTGGTCGCCTTACCGGTAAAAACCCAGCAGGATGATCCTTTTAAAGTATTCACGCCCTATTACCGTCGCTGGCTGCAAATCCTCGAAGATATTCAACAAGCCCCATATACCGAGCCAAAATCACAGGGTAAAGCATTAAAACCGGAGCTATTGAGATGTGATTGGGCCGGAGAATTTCGAGATGATTTATGGCCCGGCAACGAACAAAAAGCGTTGGAACGGCTTTCGGCATTTTGTGAAATCAAACTGGATGATTACAAAAGCCAACGCGATTTTCCCAGCAAACCGGCCACCAGCACATTGTCACCGTATCTGGCCAACGGCCAGTTAGGTCCCAGAAGATTACTGGCAACCATTCAGTTTTATTGCGGCGAAGCCAACCGTGACTGGCGTCATGATGACTGGCTTCGCGAACTCGCCTGGCGGGATTTTTATAAACAATTATTGCTGTATTTTCCACGCCTCAGCATGGGTAAAGCATTCAAACCGGAAACCGAAAAAGTTATCTGGCGCAATGATGAAGCCGGTTTCAAAGCATGGTGCGAAGGCAAAACCGGCTTTCCGATTGTTGACGCTGCGATGCGTCAACTCAACCAAACCGGTTGGATGCACAATCGACTGAGAATGATCACCGCCAGCTTCCTGAGCAAACTGCTACTGCTCGACTGGCGACGAGGTGAACAATATTTTATGCAAACTTTAATTGACGGTGAATTTGCTGCCAACAATGGGGGTTGGCAATGGAGTGCTTCAACCGGTGTCGACGCCGCGCCCTACTTTCGGGTATTCAACCCCACCCTGCAATCCGAACGTTATGACCCACAAGGATTATTTATCAAACGCTTTGTGCCGGAATTAAAGGACGTACCAATCAAGCAATTGCATAACCCACCAGCGGATTTACGCGACCAATGCGGCTACCCGCAACCGGTTGTGGATTATAAACAAGCCAGAAAAGATGCCATCGCGGCGTTTAAAGATTTGCCGAAAGATTAACTTTCAAGTGAATTCGAAGCTTTTGGTACCGGCACTACAAAGGTTTAATCCGCGATTACGCAGATGGACGCAGATTTTTTTTTGATTAACCACAGAGACACGGAGAACACAGAGATTAATAAACAGGTTAGGTCGGGTTAGCGCAGCGTAACCCGACAAAGCAAACGTGATTGTTTTGGGCTTCGTGTCTCAGCGCCAACCTACGAAGTTTTAATATTACCAATACTGGTGTTTAGGGAGGCATGGTTAAATCACCATTGCTTCTAAATTAATCTGCGAAATCTGCGGATAAATATCTTTTAAACCTCTGTGCTCTCTGTGTCTCTGTGGTTAATTACCAAAAATCACGTCCCAATCACCCCACCATCTTCTTTGGTAATAAGCACTGTGGCAGAACGTGGTCGGCCATTAGGTTGATGATCAGGCCAGTTGCTGGCAGCAGCAGGATTTTGAGGTGATTTGACGATACCTTGTTTTTCCAGCACCTCCGGCATTTCACCTGGATGTTGAATATTCACCCACATGGTTTTCATATCCGGCGTCATGATAACGCCAGTGACTTCACAACCAATTGGTCCCGTCAGAAAACGACGAATTTCGCCGGTCTCGGGATCAGCAGCTAGCATCTGGTTATTACCAAAATCCTTAAACGGACCATCATTCATCACGTTGGAACTAACATCAGTCTGAATCCATAACACGCCACGATCATCGACATATAAGCCATCTGGATTAGCGAACTGTTCGCCCTCGCCTGCACCACCAAGTACAAACACCTGCCAGTTGAACTCAGTTGCTGTGGCATCGATTTCGCTGAATTTAATAATGTGTCCAAAAAGATTTTGATTGCGTGGATTGGCTGCATCTTTAGCAGGTTTACCTTCACTGCCCCGATCGCTGTTATTAGTTAGCGAAACAAACACATCATCGGTGTGCGGATGCACTGTAATCCATTCCGGCCGATCCATTTTTGTAGCGCCAACCATATCTGCTGCGGCACGGGCATGAATCAACACATCAGCCTGATCGACAAAACCATTTTCTGCAGTTAAGCCATTTTCACCAAAAACCAGCGGCAACCAGCGAGCACTGCCATCTTCTTCAAAGCGCGCAGCATAGAGAATTCCATCATCCAGCAGACGACCATGTCGTGCGCCCAAGGTGCCATCCCAGGCATCGCGGGTAATAAATTTATAGATGTATTCAAATTTAGAGTCATCACCCGAATAAAACGCCAGGCGACCATCTTTACCGATTTTATGCGCCACATTCTCATGAGCGAAGCGGCCCAACGCGGTGCGTTTAACCGGCATGCTTTGCGGATCATAAGGATCAAATTCCACCACCCAGCCAAAGCGATTGGCTTCATTGGGTTCTTTATCCAGATCAAAACGTGGATCAAACTGCTGCCAGCCGTAATAACTAAAGCCTAATCTGTAACGCTTCCAACGGCGTTCGGTATCGGCGTCTCTAGGCTGTTTTGGATCATAAACAAAGTAGTAATGAAAATTCTCTTCGCAGGTCAGATAAGTGCCCCACGGGGTTTTACCATTCGCACAATTGTTGAATGTGCCCAATACTTTTTTACCTTGAGGATCGGCATGGGTTTTCATCAATTCATGTGCCGCTGCCGGACCACTAACGGTCATTTCGGTATTAGCCGTCAGCCGTCTTGCATAACTTGATGGACGGATGATTTGCCATTGACCATCAACATGCTTGACCTCAATTAGCGATACGCCGTGCGCATTTTGCTCTTTGGCGACTTTGTCGGCGTTGTAGGTTTCCGGTGAATGGTCATGGCTGCCATCAGTATGAATTACGTCGAGATCCAGATATTCATGATTCATCACCAACAAGCCGTGATCATTATTGTTTGAGCCTTTGGGTAGCGGGAAATACTGCAAAGCATCATGGTGCATACCGGCCTGCTGCAATTGATCGGCAGCACTGTTGCTGGCATCCATGTTAAATGCCGGACCATCTGAAATCGGATCACCCCAGCGGTAAAACACCTCCGCCCGATAACCTTCCGGCACCACCACTTCATCCAGTAAATCAGCAGCTGGAATCGGCTTAAAGCCAAGCAGTTCAGTGTGGTTGCGAAGCATTGTAGTAGCAGAAGACAATGGCATAGCGGATGCCAGCATTGCGCCAAGGCTGAATTGTAATACTGAACGTCTACTTAGTTGCTTTTGCAGAAGGTGATCGAAGTGATTTCCTGACATGTTGGTTCCTGAGAGTTTGGGTACTTCGCTATTTGGCTATTTTCAGCGGATTCCATGACCAGACGATGACAGTTAGCAATGCTGTTCTAATGCCCACAAAACATGCTCGCGAACTAATTCCGAATGATACTCAAGCCGGGCGTTCAATGCCGAAAGTACCTCATCTGAGGTTTCAGCATTACCCAATGCAATGGCAATATTTCGCAACCAGCATTCATAGCCAATGCGTCTGATCGGGCTGCCTTCAAGTCGTTGGAGAAATTCTGCTTCGGTCCAGCTAAATAAATCCACCAGCTTTGGTGCATCCAGCCCTTCGCGTGGCAAATAGGCTGATTCAGTAGTCATCTGGGCAAATTTGTTCCATGGACATACCAGCTGACAATCATCACAGCCATAGATACGGTTGCCCATCATTGGGCGGAATTCCACAGGGATACTACCGCGAAGTTCGATAGTAAGATAAGAAATACAACGCCTAGCATCGAGCTCATAAGGTGCAACGATTGCCTGCGTCGGACAGATATCAATACACGCTGTGCAACTGCCGCAATGCTCGGTGACTGGCTCGGTCAGCGGCAACGGTAAATCGGTATAAATCTCGCCAAGAAAAAAATAAGAACCGTTGTCTCGATTGAGTACGTTGGTGTGCTTGCCAATCCAGCCCAAGCCGGATTTTTGTGCCAAGGCTTTCTCCAACACAGGAGCACTATCGGTGAATACACGATAGCCCATTGCACCAACTGCCTCTTCAATTCTTTGTGATAGGCGAAGTAAACGCTTACGCATCAACTTATGATAATCACGTCCCAGTGCATATCGAGAAACAAAACCAAGCTCACTATCATCAATCACCTGCCAGGCATCCGCTGCAGTTTCCGGCCAGTAGTCCATTCTGGCAGTGATAACACGGATAGTGCCCGGCACCAGTTGTTCGGGATGAGACCGCAAACTACCATGGCGCTCCATAAAACCCATCTCGCCATGAAAGCCCTTCGCCAGCCATTGTTGCAACTGCTGTTCTGCTGCAGACAAGTCAATATCACTGACCCCGAGCTGTTGAAAACCCAGCGAACGCGCCCAGACTTGCATATCTGCAAGAAGCGCACGGGAGGACTGCACTGTATTTGGATCGGCCATGCAGGCTATTATAGTGAACTGAATTAATTCCTCCGGACTATTATTTTTATGTCGAACTTGCCGCACGAGCTCTATACAGCAGTACAGACCCGTGAATTGGAACGAATCGTCACGCAGCAGCACAATATTTCCTCAGCAAAATTAATGTCTTGTGCGGGGACAGCGGCATTGGAGGCCATCAGAAATCACTTCCCTCTAGCCAGACATATTCTTATCGTTTGCGGTACCGGCAATAATGGCGGCGATGGCTTCGAGCTGGCAACACAGGCATTAGCTAAAGACTATCGCGTCAGCATATTTCAGCTTGGCGATGAGCGTGGAATGTGTGAAGAAACCACTACAGCACGCAAAGCCTTACTTGCCACCGGCACAGAAATTCAACGTTTTGCAGACAAATTACCCACCGCGGACGTTATTGTTGATGCACTTTTTGGCACTGGTCTTAACCGTGAAGTAAGTGGTGACTACGCTTTAGTCATTGAAGATATCAATCAACATTCGAAACATACTCCAGTTTTGGCATTAGATATCCCATCAGGTATTCATGCTGATACAGGACAGGCATTGGGCACCGCCGTTCGGGCCACTATCACGCTGAGTTTTCTTGGATTAAATACCGGTTTATTTACCGGTGACGGCCCGAGTTTTTGTGGAAAAGTCATTTTTGATTCATTAAAAGTACCGCCTTCCATTCATAACGTTTTTCCACCCACTGCTCGTCGAGTCAGTCTAGAAGAAGATGCAGCAGGACTGAAACCTCGTGAGCGGACAGGCCATAAAGGTTTGTATGGTCATTTGTTAATTATTGGCGGCGATCACGGTATGTCAGGTGCAGCCCGACTTGCTGCGGAAGCAGGTGGCCGTGTTGGTGCAGGTTTAATCAGTGTTGCTACTCGCAGTGCCCACAGCGCTTTCATGAATTTGACCCGTCCGGAATTGATGTGTCACGCCGTGGAAGATGCAGGTGAACTGGAAGCTTTATTAGGTTCAGCCAACGTATTAACCGTTGGTCCGGGTCTGGGACAAGGTGAATGGGGAGCTGCATTATTTCAGAAAGCCATTGAAACCAATTTGCCTATGGTTGTCGATGCTGATGCACTGAATCTTTTGAGTCAAAATCCGCAACATCGTAATAACTGGGTACTCACTCCGCATCCCGGTGAAGCCGCACGTTTATTAGGCTGCAGCTCAAAAGAGATTCAGTCAGATCGTTTTGCTGCGGTGGATGAATTACAAAAACGTTATGGTGGTGTCGTAATTTTAAAAGGCTCCGGCACATTAATTTCCAACGGCGAAGCACCTATTCGCCTTTCAACATATGGAAATCCGGGTATGGGAAGTGGTGGTATGGGTGATGTATTGGCTGGAGTAATTGGTGGTTTACTGGCTCAACATTTCGCAGTGATGGATGCGGCTTGTGTCGGTGTCACATTGCATGGCATGGCTGCTGATAAAACCGCTGAACTGGATGGCGAGCGTGGTACTTTGGCAATGGATTTAATGCCGCATCTTCGTAAATTAGCTAACCTGAATTATTAATATGATTTTTCTTGCTGACGAACAAGCAACTTTGACTTTGGCCGCTAAACTGGCGGTCTTATTACCTGTACCGGCCTTTTCAATTCATTTAAAAGGCGATCTGGGAGCCGGAAAAACTACTTTTGTTCGAGGCCTGCTTCAGGCTTTAGGTCACTCTGGCAAAGTCAAAAGTCCTACCTATACACTGGTCGAACATTATCAACTCAACGAGCGGGATGTTTATCATTTTGATCTTTATCGCCTCGCTGATCCGGAAGAACTGCTTTATCTCGGCATTGAAGATTATTTTTCCACAAATGCCCTGTCATTAATCGAATGGCCTGAACAAGGCAAAGGTGTGTTGCCGGAACCGGATCTGCTTATCTCATTGAATTATCAGACTTCTGGACGACAAGTGACTTTTAACGCTTATTCGGCTACGGCGGAGCAGATCTGCGAAAAACTTCACAATTAATTCAGCTTTACTCTGTATCTCATTTAAAAATATAGAAAAAAGTCTTGATTTTTTATTCCGTCAAACACAAACTAAGGCTGTGTAAATTGCAGGAACCGACTATGTCTCGTGTATTTTTGGGATTGATTATGCTGATGTTAACTGCCAATGCGCATAGCGCATCGGTAGAAAATATCCGTGTGTCCCAAAATGACAACATGACAAGAGTTGTGCTGGATCTGGACCAAGCTCTGGAATATCAAAGCTTTACTCTCACCAATCCGCATCGCTTAGTGGTCGATATCAAAGCTGCCAAAGTTAATAAAGCGCTAATCGCCCCTACTTTCAATAGCGCTGTGGTCGATAAAATCCGCCATGCTCAACATGATCAAACCACCTATCGTTTGGTTTTTGATCTAAAACAAGCCACAGATTATGAAATCCAGGCGCTGGCACCGGAAGGTCAATATTCCCATCGACTGCTGGTTGATTTAAAACACGGACCGGCAACTGCCGTAGCCAGCAATAAACCTGTGCAGCAGACAACAGATAAACCTGGTGAAAAAGCCCAGACTTCTACACCTATTCAGCAAGCAGCTGCAGAAGAACCTCCACAATTAGTTCAAACGGCTACCGCACCTCAACAAACACAAATGGATTCTTCCGTTGTACGAAGCCGACCGGTCTTACCACGTCGGGATATCGTTATCGCTATTGACCCAGGTCATGGTGGTCGGGATCCCGGTGCTATTGGCCGCAATGGCACCCGCGAAAAAGATGTGGTATTGGCGATTTCCCGAAGACTGGCAAAACTGGTCAACGATGAGCCAGGCATGCGCGCCTATATGACACGTGATCGCGATGAATTTATCACCTTGAGACAACGTATTCAACGCGCCAAACAAAACGGTGCGGATATGTTTATTTCCATCCATGCTGATGCATTTCAACGTACCAGTGCTAAGGGCTCTTCGGTCTATGTGTTATCGCCTCGCGGAGCCAGTAGTGAGGCCGCGCAGATCTTGGCAGATCGTGAAAATGCGGCCGATCTGGCGGGTGGTATAAGCCTTGAAGATAAAGATGATTTGTTGGCCTCGGTGTTACTTGATTTATCGCAAACTGCCAGTCTGGAAGCCAGTCTGGAGGTCGGCAACAGTGTTTTAAGCGGATTGAAACGTGTAGGTCCGGTCCATAAAAAACAAGTTGAGTCAGCCGCGTTCGTGGTACTTAAATCTCCGGATATTCCTTCGGTTCTGGTGGAAACCGCCTTTATTTCCAATCCTGAAGAAGAACGCAAATTGAATGATGTGAATCATCAAAACAAACTGGCTCAAGCCATGTTGACCGGGATCCGCAGCTATTTCCAACGTAATCCAATAACTCAGCAAGTCAAACCGCAGCAGCATATTGTCAGCCGCGGCGATACCTTAAGCACTATCGCCCAACGTTATCGCGTGAATATGATGGAACTTAAATCCACCAATAATCTGCAAACCAGCACTTTGCATGTCGGTGATGTATTAAAGATCCCTTGATCATTTCCGACAGCAGATTTCCTGTTCGCAACTGTTAAACTGTGTCGATGCTGACACCTAAACGAATCCATGCCCTGCCCTTACAACTTGCTAACCAGATTGCGGCTGGCGAAGTTATCGAACGACCGGCTTCGGTCATCAAGGAACTGGTGGAGAATAGCCTTGATGCTGCCGCCACCGAAATCGAAGTCACTATTGAAGGTTCCGGCAGCCAATTAATTCAGGTTCGGGATAATGGTTTCGGCATTCATCCTGATGATCTTGGTTTAGCGTTAAGCCGTCATGCCACCAGCAAAATTTCTTCCAGTGAACAGTTAAGTCAAATTGCCAGTTTGGGTTTTCGTGGTGAAGCCTTGCCAAGTATCAGTTCGGTTTCCAATTTAAGCCTGATTTCCAGACAACATGACGGTGAATGCGGCTGGCAAATCCATCATGAAGATGATGTTGCACAACCGGTGGCGCACCCAATCGGAACGACGGTTGCGGTAAATCAAGTAACACCGAGGCCAACTGCCAGACGTCGCTTTCTTCGAAGTGCTCGTACCGAGCAGCAACAAATTCTTATTACATTGCAACGCCTGGCATTAAGTCGGTTTGATGTACGGTTTCAGTGTAATTTAAATGGTCAACAAAAATTAAATCTGCCGATTGCTGAAACGCAGACACAACAATTGGCCCGAGTCGGCAAGATCTGCGGTCAAGCTTTTGGCAAACAGGCATTGGTCATTGATCAGCAGTTTGATTTTATCGAGATAAAAGGCTGGTTGGGTCATACCGAAACCCATCGACCACAAGCCGATCAGCAATATTTCTTTATTAATGGCCGGGTGATTCGAGATCGTTTAATCAGTCAGGTAATTCGTCAGGCCTATGCCGAGTTGATTCCACCAGGTCGGCATCCGGCCTATGTTTTATACATGACTATTCCACTGGATCGGGTGGATGTGAATGTTCATCCAACCAAACATGAAGTGCGCTTTCGGGAAACCCGACTGATTCATGGATTAATTCATCGTGCTGTGAGTGATGAATTACATCAGCAAATCAACACCAAAGTGTCTCCAACATCATCACCAGTTGAGCAGCAGATTGCAGAATCGCCCCCCAGCTATCAGAGACATGATTTATCAAGCGTAAATAGTGCATTACCAATTCAGAACTTGTTTTCAATTAATCACGCTGCTCCAACAGATGCATTTCAGTTATTGCAGCTGCTACATCAACGCTTCGCCTGGGTGCGTTTTCGGCAACAAAATTATCTGATTGATTTAACCAAGGCCCTAGCGGATTCGCGTCAACAGCAATTTGCCAGTGAGTTGCAACAATTGCCATTAAAAAGCAGACCGATATTGGTACCACTGAATATCGCTTGTACTGCTGCTCAGCAACAAGCTGTTACTGAACATAAAAGTTTGCTGAATGAATTTGGCTTTGAGTTACAACCACAAGACAATTCCCTGACCATTAAAAAAATTCCGATTGTGTTGGCACAGTTGGATTTAAATACTATGGTGAGCAGCGTGATAGATGCGCTTAACCAAAAAAATATCAATGCCATATCGCTTGGTCAACACCTGCTGAACTTGTTACATACGACTGGCGAACTTCAGCTCCAACAAGCTGAGCAATGGCTGCAAAATGCCTCACCACAAAAATGCATTGAACAGCCTTGGTGTCGGGAACTTGATTTGCTGACACTTGGTAGCTTATTCTCGGACTGATTAAACATGCACTGAGGCGGTTTTCACATGGATCGAGCCCGTACTGGTTCCACAATAGCTGCAGCGATTTTGGCTGTTATCGTGATATTACTGTTTGGTTATTTGTTATGGAGTGACGCGCCGCCCAATCGCAGTGAACTCACTGTCGATCCTCCGATTGAAGTTATTGAGCCAGATTTACCGCTGGAAATTATCCGTTCCGCTGAACAAGAGTTACCTGACAGAGAAGCTATCCGTGAACGGGAAGCAGCAGAATTTGTGGATCAATTGGCCGGCGCTGATGACAGCACCATTATTGTTAATGAATATCAAGATATGTTTGTCCGCCCGGATAGCATTATTGCCCTGCCAGAACTCGAGCAACGCACCACCACATTAAAAAGCCTGATGGATGATAAATCCCTTAGCGCCGATACTCCGCTAACACTGCGTTATACCGAAGAAATCAGAGAGCAAACCACCCTGCAACAATTGGAAACCGAAGAAGAGGATCATATTGCGCCTATCACCATTGTAACGGAACAAGGTGAGACAATTACGGCGCCATTGGTCGAACTGCTACAACGTGAAGATATTGATCAATCTGCCCCTGTGACTCAGATCCGCGAGCAACAGCAAGTCAAACAAATCAAAGCCAGCGAACTGGCAGATGCTGATATTGCAGAAGATCAACAAATGTCGGTCACCATCAGCCGTGGTGTACAGAAACTGGATATCGCTGATTTAATTAATAGCGATAGTACAGAAATGCAAGACAGCCTGTTTTATCTGCATCGGGTGACAGAAGAAGATGTTCAAGGCCTTTGGGGAATCATTCAAACCGGCTTGATTCGTAATTTTCGTCAGGGGATCAGGTTGCAGCGTAATGGTGCTGAGCAGAAAGTCAGCGTACTTATTCCAGCCGATGCCGATGAGCCGTTACCCGATGGTCTTAGTTCTTTTTTAGGATTAATCCTGCATCAGAAAGTCTCGACCAGTTATGTGTATAACTTTAACACCCATACCATGGGTCACAATCCCAATCTGATTCATCCTGGACAGGAATTGATTTTGATCCGTTTTTCAGCTCAAGAATTAAAAGATATTTATCAGTTTTTTGCCGAACAACGTAGTACAGATTCGCAAACTTTTGCTATTGGTAATTAATGATTATTGAGATCATCTTAATTGTGTTTGTGCTGGGCATTATTGCCTTTGCATGGTGGTTTCCATTTGAGTGATACTGCGCTTGTTGAACTTGCCGTAACGCAACATCACACTGGGTAACACTAATAAGGTTAGCAAAGTAGACGAAATCAAACCCCCGATAATAATGGCGGCCATCGGCCCCATAATTTCTCGTCCCGGACTGTCTGCGTTTATGGCTATCGGAAGCATGGCCAATGCTGTAACCAGCGCAGTGATCAAAATGGATGGCAGACGCTCAAGCGCACCTTGAATAGCCGTTTCCAGAATCCAGGATTTACCTTCAACTTCAATCAGATGCTGATAATGCGACACCAGCATAATGGCATTACGTAAAGTAATACCAAATAACGTAACAAACCCCACCAGCGAACCGATGGATAACACACCTCCGGTTAACCATGCAGCTACTACACCTCCCAATAATGAGAACGGTAGGTTAAGTAATACCAGCCAGGTATTTCGCACACTTTTAAGTGCCATATACAATAAAATCAGCACCACCAGTCCTACCAGAACGGAATGCACCAACAGATCCTTACGCGATTCCGCTTCTGCCACAGCCGTACCGGTAAACTCCGGATAAGTATCGGCATCAAACTGAACCTCCTGATGCACTCGCTGCTGTAATTCGTTAAAAAACGATCGTAAATCACGGCCGCTGACATTACAGGTGATGGTTTGCAAGCGTTGTGCTCCATGATGCAAAATCGCATGACGGCCGGAAACCTGCTGTATTTCGGCGACATCGCCTAACGCCAGCATACGTCCATCCACAGTTCGTAATGGCAGATTTAATAAATGATGTGGCTGCTCACGTAATTGAGGTGGCAATACCACAAAAATATCAAATAACCGGTTGCCTTCAGCAATTTGACCTACCTTGATACCATCAAAAGCGGCTTTAATGTTTTGCATCACCGTGGCAGGTTGTAGGCCCCATTGCGGTAATTCTTCAAGCTTTATACGCACCTGCAATTGTGGCTCGCCTGGTGGTGCTCGTAATTGAATATCAGTTGCCCCATCAATATCGGCCATAACAGCAGCGACTTCACGCGCCTTATAATCCAGTGCATCAAGATCATTACCGTAAATATTCACAACTACTGGAGAAGTGTAGCCGGATATGGTCTCGTCGATACGCTCGGTCAGGAAGGTATTAACCTCTGAACTAATGCCGGGAAAGGATTCCAATATTTCGCGAATTTCATCCAGGATCACTTGCTGTTCAGGACCCGACAACGGTTCCAAATCAACTTCGTACTCACTGTAATGAGTGCCAAACGTGTCGGCACCACGCTCTGCCCGTCCTGCCCATTGGGATGTTGCTCGTACCCCAGGAATAGCAGCGACTTGTTGCTCTATCAAACCACCAATCCGCAATGATTCCTGCAATGATGTGCCGGGCACACTGGCGGTATGGATGATGTAATGACCTTCACGTAGTTCAGGTAAAAACCGACCACCAAAAAACGGCAGCAAGCTGGCACCGGCCACACAAAATATCAGCACCGCCAACATCATAAATTTGGGAAACTGGCAAGTCACTCGTAATATCCGGCCATAACCGATTTGTAGCCAGTGAATTAATGGCGGCTCGGTAGTGCGTGTTACACCAATCCGGCTTAACAAGGTATGACAAAGCGCAGGAGTAACGGTTAACGCAACTAATAGAGATGCCAGAATCGCCAGAATATAAGCCTGGCCTAATGGCTCGAACATTCGTCCCGCCACGCCGCCCAGCGTTAATAACGGCACGAACACCAGCATTACAATCAGACTGGCATAGACCACCGAACCTCGCACCTCCATGGAGGCTTCATAGACGATTTGAATAACTGGCCGTGGTTCTTTTAACGCGGCGTTTTCTCGCAATCGACGAAAGATATTTTCGGTATCAATAATGGCATCATCGACCACTTCACCAAGGGCAATCGCCAGACCTCCGAGCACCATAATATTAATATTGACGCCAAATTCGAGTAGCACGATCAAGGCTGCAAACAATGACAACGGAATTGCCGTCATCGAAATAATGGCGGTGCGTAAATTAAATAGAAACAAAAACAGCACCAATAACACTAAAGCGCCACCGACCAGCAAATGGTGACGAATATTTGCCAGTGAGGTTTGAATGTAGTTGGCCGGGCGAAACAGGTCCGCATGCAACTCAATACCATCAACCTCAAAGCCATCACGAAACTCATTCAATGCGGTTTCAATACCTTGCGTTACCGCCAGTGTATTGGCCTTATATTGACCGATAACCATCAACACAATGCCGACCTTACCGCCAATGGCTGCACCGCCGATTGCTGGAGCAGCGCCATATTCAATCGTAGCGACATCCCCTAGATATAAAACCGACTGGCCTTGCTGACGAACCACTACTTTTTCCATCGCTTTGGCAGTGACGGGTTGACCGATAACTTGCAGCATCATGCGCTGGTTGGCGTTTTCAATAAAACCGCTGCCCTGCAATGCGGTGGCTTCACGCGCAGCGGCAATAATGTCTAATGCAGATAATTGATACATCGCCAGCTTTTGCGGATCGAGCTGAATTTGCATTTGCCGTTCAGCGCCACCAAACACGTTGATATCGGCCACACCATCTACCGCAAGCAATCTCGGTGTTAAAGTCCAATCCACCATTTCGCGCAGCCGCATCAAACTCTGCTGATCAGATGTCAAACCGATGGTCATGATGGTGCCGGAAGAGGACTCAAGCGGCACCATCAAGGCTGGTCCGACTCCTAGCGGCAACTGACCTTGCGCTGGCATTAAGCGTTCAGAAACTAATTGGCGGTTAAGATAAATATCAGTTCGATCTTCAAAGGTAATAATGACTACTGATAAACCGGGTGTTGAAGAGGACCGGACAAACATCACATCCGGTAAGCCTCCCAGCGCATTCTCAATAGGCTGGGTAACCAGTGTTTCCACCTGTTCGGCGGTAAAGCCCGACGCTTCCGTTTGAATAATCACTTGCTTAGGTGCGAACTCAGGAAATACATCCAGACTGGCTTTATAAATCTGATAACAGCCATAACCCAGCATTAATAACGCTAACGCCAGCACCACGCCGCGTGCCCGAACCGAAAAAGCAACCAAATGAGAGAGCATCCGTGTTCCTGTTAGTGAGCGTATTTAAAGTGGCGAACGATGCGTCTAGTCATCATCATCGTCTTCATCATGAATTTGCCATTTGAATTCTTCTGATAACACAGTCTGAGCGCCCGCTGTTACGATCTCATCTCCCGGATAAATACCATGTTGCAGAAAAACGCCTGCAACAGATTCAATGCCATTCATCAATGAAATTCGCTGAAAACGCTCATCGTCGAGTCGCAGATAAGCCCAGGATTGGCCCGCATACCAAATGATCGATTGATACGGGATGATAACGCCAGACAATGCTGTGTCGGAATTTGGCACCCAGACCTGTAACTTGACACCCTCCCTTAAATGAGCTGATTTATTCAGGAAATACCATGTTTCGCCACTCAACACCGGATCAGCGGCAAATGCTGCAGC
>JAMDEF010000059.1 GCA_023488305.1 Gammaproteobacteria bacterium
GATCGACACCATCACTGCTCCCAAGCTCCTTCAGCCAAACCGTAATATCCAGGCAAGCTATTGGAAACCACACCAAAATCAGTCGCGCCCTGAACGTTATCATGACCACGGAAAATGTTGGTGCCGCCACCGGAAACGCCCATATTGCCGAGTGCTAATTGCAAAATACATAAAGCGCGGGTGTTGCTGTTACCTACAGTGTGCTGGGTAATACCCATACACCAGATAACGGTACCGGGACGGTGTTCAGCCATAGTTTTAGCAGCTTGGTAAATATCTGCTTCTTTGGCACCAGTAACTCTTTCAACTTCCGCAGGAGGCCAGTTTGCTACTTCCTTACGGATTTCTTCCATGCCAAAAACGCGCTGTTCGATAAAGGTATTATCTTCCCAACCGTTTTCAAAAATATGCCACAACATACCCCAAACGAACGGAATATCAGTACCGCTGCGAATACGAATAAATTGATCGGCATGCGCCGCGGTACGACTGAAACGTGGGTCGACAACGATGATCGGTGCGCCACGTTCTTTACCACGGAAAATATGTTGCAGTGAAACCGGATGCGCTTCAGCTGGATTGGCACCGATAATGAAAATAGCTTTGGAATTGTGAATATCGTTATACGAGTTGGTCATTGCCCCAAAGCCCCAGGTGTTGGCAACACCGGCTACTGTGGTGGAATGACAGATACGAGCTTGGTGATCGACGTTATTGGTACCCCAGAACGCCGCAAACTTACGGAACAGATAGGCTTGTTCGTTGCTGAATTTTGCTGAACCCAACCAGTAAACTGAATCCGGACCGGAGGTTTCACGAATCTTCAGCATCTGGTCGCCGATTTCATCAATGGCTTGTTCCCAGGACAAACGTTGCCATTTGCCATCGACTTTTTTCATTGGATATTTGAGACGTTTGTCACCGTGGCCGTGTTCACGAACTGAGGCACCTTTGGCACAATGTGAACCAAGATTGAACGGATGATCAAAGCTAGGCTCCTGACCAATCCAAACGCCATTTTGTACTTCAGCGGTTACACCACAACCAACACTACAATGACTGCAGACACTGCGAACGCGGGTGATTTCACCTTCGTCATAAGCTGCTTGACGGCGTTCGGCTGCATCGGCTTTTTGAATCATCGCGGTGGGCAACATGCTCATAAAAGCGGCACCACCAGCGGCTATGCCTGAACCTTTCAGGAAGGTTCGACGATTAACACCTGAAACGCCAGTGATGATGGCTGCCGGGTCACGTTTAGTCAGTTTCATAACGTCAGTCTTTTAAAAGTCAGCCAGCTGATAATAGGTGTCAACATGCTTGGTATGTTGATAACCTTTTGCAGCAGGAACAGGTTCATTAGGTGTTTCAATAGCTTTTTGCGGAGCCGCCTGCAGCGTATTTGCTGTCAAAGCCAGCGTTGCCGTTCCACCAATTGTGGCAGTCAATTTGTGCAGAAACTCTCTGCGGCTGTTTGATGGCTTTGCAGTCATGGATTTCTCCGAATGAAATTCAATGCAGTGACAAGCAAGAAGTTGTCAGCGTTGACAACAAAAATTGAGCCACAATTATCGCGCAGACGGCACCACTGTTCAAGGTTATTCGCTGGCAATTTCAAAGTATATGTCACACTTCAAGACGTTGAAGTTCCGCCTCGATAAACTGTTGAGCCAATATTGCGACCCCAGCATAAAATTCAGCACTTTTGGCTTTGGCCAAATCATTAAAAAACTTGGCTGCCCAGGGGCGTAAATGGCTATTAAAAAAGCTTTTGTCATCAATGATTGGCGTACCGTTGGCGGTCAAAATCAATCGCATAACATCACACTCGCCGGCAATATGATCTTCAGGTTCGGCTTTATCCTGCTGGCGTTCTAATCCTAACTTGCCAAGATCGACACGGAGTCTGGCCAGTGGTTTTTCATTTAGAAAACCACTTTGATAATACGAGCCGTAAGGGATCACCTCTCCTTGCGCCAGACCGATAAACAATACTTGATATTCATCAGCAATTTGCTCAGCAGTAAATTGTTTGGCAGCTTCAATCAATGCCAGCCAGCCTTGACCGAGTGAGCTTTCCGGTTCCGTGACTTGCAGACTGCCAATATTGTCGAGCAGATCCTGCTGCGGAGGTGTCGCCAGCAATGTGGCTAATAAGGCATAGGTTTGGGCGCGCCACTGATTTTCTTCAATATTCTCCATCACCATCACCCTTTTTTGAACATGGCTTTAACACGGCAATCTTCACACATTTTCAATTGCTCTAAAGCCGCTCCCTGAAACATATGATGGTCTTTTAATTTAGCAGTGATGGTGTCGATCATTTTTTGAGTGGCAAACGGTTTTGCGCAGCTGATGCAATGGAAAATAGCTTCTTCATGCAATATACGTTTTTGACGCGCCTGATCCCGTTGATAAAGATAGCGTGGTGCCAACGTAATAGCATTTTCCGGACAGGCGGTTTCGCAAATACCACATTGCACACACAAATCTTCAATAAAATTGAGCTGGGGTTTATCAACGCCATCGACCAATGCACCAACCGGGCAGACTGAAACACATGACATACATAAGGTGCAGGCCTGTTTATCCACCAGAATTTCACCAAATGGTGAAGGTTTTTCCAGTTTGATTTCGGCTTGGGGCGCAGGTGCTTGTTCATACAGGTGAGATAAGGCCATCGTGCTGACCCGGCGTTTGTTGTCGATACCGGCAAAAAGACTTGGAGAAATGGCAGTTCTCTCCGGTAGCTGTTGCAGATGGCTTTTAAGCTCAGAGAAATCGTTGCCTTGATGCCAATAAATCGCAGCTGGATAGCCCATGCCTTTAAGTAATTCATTGCTTAATTGCATTTGCTGCTGCAGTTCCAGCCAATCATGATCACTGTGAGTCAACGCATCCCAGACCGTCACATCCGCAGCGCCATAAGCCATTGCAGCTAGCCAGAATGGCATACTTAACGCACCGATTTCTTCAATCGAAAACGTGATTACATTATTTGCGAGTTCATGGCCGCGCATTTCCAACAAGGTCTGCGCGCTGGCTTCATCATGGATCAAAATATGTGGCGGCTGCGTTTCCAGTTCAGCATATTGCTGCATCATTGATCGTAAACGTTCCAGGCTGACATCAAGCGTCGGTAGTGCATAATTCATCGCGCCGGACGGGCAAACGGCTACGCAACTGCCACAACCCTGACATAAATTCGGATCAACTCTTACTTCGTCACCAGCATGACTGATGGCTTCTGCAGGACAGGCTTCCAGACATTGATTACAACCGCTGATACCGCGTCGGGAATGAGCACAGATATTCGGTTTGTATTGGAAATAACGCGGTTTGTCGAAAATACCAATCAGATCGGGGAGTTGCTGTAGCGCTTCTGCCAACGCTTGTTGATTATCACCGGGAGCAAAATAGCCTAATGGTGAAACCTTGTGTTTGAGAATTGGCGAATCACCCAGGTCCAGAATCAAATCAAACCGTAAGCTTTGACCGGCAACGATGGCGTCAAACTCGCCTAGCCAGCCGGTTAAGCTAACTAAATCACCGTTTAAAACCGTCACTATCTCGCTACTGATAACTGCGTCATCAGTGATCACAGCACTGATCGTCAATGGCTGACAATGCGGTGCTACGGCAGAGACCGCTTCGCCACTACCGATAATCAATAAACGACCACGGGATTCAAATTCAATTAATTGCACAGGATGAATTTCGATTCGTCCTGCTTCCAAAACCACGTTATGCAATGGGGTTATCCTCTTCGTCGCGATTATTTTGCGGTTTTGTGTCTTGTTCTAATTCACTGTCTTGAGCTGAAGTGACTTCGGTAGTTTTTTCAGTGGCTTCATCTGCCGCCAGCTGGCGTTCCAACATTCGTTTCATCTCATGGGTAACCACTGAGCCCAAGCCTGCAAAAGCATGGTAGTTGTAGTCATTTTCATATTCTTCAAGCCCGTCGGTTTTGTTAAAACCGGGTTTACGGAATAAATCGCGTAATGCCTGCTGTTTGGTTTCCGGATCAACATCTTCACGTTGCCAGATAGGTAATTCGGCTGGATCTTTTGCTACTGCTGGCTCAGCTTGCTCTGTAACAGGCACATTATCCGTTACTGGTTCTGGGCCTGTTTCAGACTGTTGTTTACGCCGAGACCATCGCGATAAGAAATTCTCGGATGCCGATTTTTCTTTCATCATGCGTCTCCTTCGTTGTCTTTCCAGCGTTGACGACGGCGTTTCTTTGGAGCTTGTGGGGCGTAATGATAAAGCAGAAACCGTTCCAGCCAGATACACAACTCATCTGGTAGCGGTGCATCAAACACTTGATCACCGGCCTCCATATACGAAGCTGCCTCGTCAAAATCCACCGTTAACAACACCGGAGTTAATGAATCATTTTCCAACCGGCCGATGAAATAGATCTTGGCCTGCTCGGACATCAGATTCACGTAATAACTTTCGCAATAATGGCGGAATAATCTTAGATGTAAATCAGGAAAAAACAGTAAATCACCTTGAGTCTGCGCATCGGACAATTTAGCTTCACTCAATCCTGGCATGACTCCAAGCAATGACCATGAATGCTTAGCCCAGCGGTGCTGACTGGCTTTTTTCAGCAATACCGCAGTAACGGAAAAATGATCAGAAGGTAAGTCCAGCATCACTATCAGGCTTATTGATTTGAGCCTAATAGGATAACAAGTAACCGAGTTTTTTACTCGGCTACTTCGACTGCAGTTACTTTTTGTAATCCCCGAGGCAGTTTATGACCGCGTTTGCCACGCTCACCGGCATAATGCTGTAAATCAGCAGTTTTCAGCGTCAGATGCCGACGTCCGGCATGTAATGTCAGACTGTAATTTTCTGGAACCAGCGTGACCGATTGCAACCATTCCTGGCCACTGCTGAAACGGGCCTGTGGAATATTAATCAGGCGAACACCTTTGCCTTTATTAAGCTCAGGTACTTCACTGACCGGGAACACCAACAATCGGCCATCACCAGCAGCTACCGCGAGTTGCTGTGGTGTTTTGCTATCCAACACCAACGGTGGCAATAAACTGGATTTTTCCGGTAAATTGAACAACGCTTTACCGGCTTTGTTCTTGGCCAGTAAATTTTCAAAGCGAGTGACAAAACCATAACCGGCCGTATTGGATAACAACACCATCTGTTCACTTTCCGCCGCAATCACCGCGATAAACCGAACTTCAGCAGCCGATTGCAGACGACCACTAAGTGGTTCCCCCTGACCTCTTGCCGACGGTAGAGTATGGGCTGGCAGTGAATAACTGCGGCCACTTTCATCAAGAAACACCACTTGTTGATTACTTCGGGTTTTCACCGATGCCAGATAGCGATCGCCAGTTCGGTAATTTAATGAAACCGGATCCACATCATGGCCTTTGGCTGCCCGCACCCAACCGCTGGCAGAAAGCACAATGGTCAAAGGCTCTGTCGGTAATAACTCATTTTCACTCAACGCTTTTGCAGCATCACGCTGTTTGATTTCACTGCGTCGATCATCACCATATTTTTCGGCATCAGCTGTCAGTTCTTTACGAATCAACGATTTCAACCGGGTGTCAGAGCTCAATAATAATTCCAGTGATTTACGTTCTTTGCTCAGCTCATCCATTTCACCCTGAAGTTTCATTTCTTCAAGTTTGGCCAAATGACGTAAACGTAATTCAAGAATCGATTCGGCCTGCCGATCGCTCAAATTGAACCGCGCCATCAATTCGACTTTGGGATCATCCTCATTACGAATAATCGCGATGACTTCATCAATGTTGAGATAGGCAATCAATAAACCTTCCAACACATGCATGCGATCCAGCACTTTATCCAGACGGAACTGCAAGCGACGCCGTACCGTTTCCACCCGGTAAATTAACCATTCGTTGAGCATCTGCAGCAGGTTTTTAACCTGTGGCCGGCCATCCAGACCGATCATGTTCATATTGACGCGGTAGCTGCGTTCCAGATCAGTGGTAGCAAATAGATGCAACATCAGACTTTCAATATCGACCCGGTTGGAGCGCGGCACAATGACCAGCCGCACTGCCTGCTCATGATCAGATTCATCACGTAAATCAGCCACCATCGGCAGCTTTTTATTGTTCATTTGCGCGGCAATCTGTTCCAGCACTTTGGCACCAGATGTTTGGTAAGGCAGCGCATGAATAATGACTTCGTGCTCTTCAACTTTGTAAGAAGCGCGTTGGCGAATCGAACCATGACCGGTTTCATAGATGCGGCGAATTTCTGCTTGTGATGAAACTATTTCACCGCCGGTAGGGAAATCAGGTCCCTGAATTTCGGTTAATAGATCATCTAATGTGCTTTTCGGTGACTTGAGCAGTAACAGACAGGCATTAACTACTTCACGCAGGTTATGCGGCAAGATGTCAGTTGCCATACCCACGGCAATACCAGTGGCGCCATTGAGTAATACATTCGGAAGACGTGCAGGCAGTAATTGTGGCTCATCCATGGTGCCATCAAAGTTAGGCATCCATTCAACTGTGCCCTGCCCCAGCTCACTTAATAACGTTTGAGCATATGGTGCCAGTCGTGCTTCGGTATAACGCATGGCAGCGAAGGATTTAGGATCATCCATCGACCCCCAGTTGCCTTGACCATCAATCAGGGTGTAACGATATGAGAAAGGCTGAGCCATCAACACCATGGCTTCGTAACAGGCTGAATCACCATGCGGATGGTATTTACCTAACACGTCACCGACGGTACGAGCAGATTTTTTATGTTTGGAAACGGCGCTGAGACCCAGCTCGGACATGGCATAAACAATACGCCGCTGGACGGGTTTCAGACCATCTGCCAAATGTGGCAGGGCCCGATCCAGAATGACGTACATGGAATATCCCAGATACGCTTTTTCGGTAAACTCACGTAGCGGTTGCTGTTCCAGATCGTCGACTAATGCACTCATTTAAAATTCTCAGTTCAGATTAAACCATCAGCCAAATCGCCATGCTGTTCCAGCCAGATTTTGCGATCACCAGCCCGTTTTTTGGCCAGCAATTTATCAAGCATCATAAAAGTATCGTCTTCCGCATCAATGGTCAGACGAATCAGCCGGCGAGTATCCGGGGCCATGGTAGTTTCACGTAATTGCAAAGGATTCATTTCACCCAAACCTTTAAAGCGCTGGGTACTCACTTTGCCTTTTATTTTGTCACGCTCAATGCGTTCCAGAATGATTTTGCGTTCTTCATCATCCAACGCGTAGAAAACTTGTTTGCCAACGTCGATCCGATACAAAGGCGGCATGGCCACACAAATATGTCCGGCTTCAACCAACGGCCGGAAATGACGAACAAATAATGCACATAACAAAGTGGCAATATGCGCTCCATCTGAGTCAGCATCGGCCAGAATACAGATTTTGCCGTAACGCAGACCCGTAAGATCATCCGAACCGGGATCGACACCTACTGCAACGGCAATATCATGAACCTCTTGTGAGGCCAAAACTTGTGAGGCTTCAACTTCCCAGGTATTCAGAATCTTACCGCGTAACGGCATGATGGCTTGAAATACGCGATCCCGACCTTGTTTGGCACTGCCGCCAGCCGAATCCCCTTCCACCAGAAACAGTTCGGTACGGGCCGGATCTTGAGATGTACAGTCGGCGAGTTTGCCGGGTAATGCCGGACCGGATTGCACCCGTTTACGCACTACTTTTTTAGCTTGTTTTAAGCGTGACTGAGCATTATTAATTGCTAGTTCAGCAATTTTTTCACCATCTTCAATATGGTGATTAAGCCATAGGCTAAACGAATCTTTTACGGCACCGGCAACAAACCCGGCACATTGTCTGGAAGATAGACGTTCCTTGGTCTGCCCTGAAAACTGAGGGTCCTGCAATTTGACTGATAACACATAACTGCAACGTTCCCAGATATCTTCGGCTGAGAGTTTTACGCCGCGCGGGAGCAGGCTGCGAAACTCACAAAACTCACGTAAGGCGTCCAGCAGACCTGAACGCAGTCCATTTACATGGGTGCCGCCCTGGGCAGTTGGAATCAGATTCACATAACTTTCAGCAATGACTTCGGCCGGTTCAAGCTGCCACATCAAAGCCCAGTCAACTTCCTGAGTTTCATCAGCAAAATGTCCGACAAACGGTTTAGCTGGCACACAGGGAACATCGGTCATCGCATTGGCGAGGTAACTATTTAGACCATCTTCATAACACCAGCGATCACTTTGTTTTTCGGCACCACTTAAATCTTCGAAGGTAACAACTAGACCGGGACACAATACGGCTTTGGCACGTAAAACATGGCGCAATCGGGAAACCAGAAATTTAGGCGCATCAAAGAAACTGGTATCGGGCCAGAACCGCACACTGGTGCCGGTATTTTTTTTGCCGACCGTACCGGTCTCTTTTAATGATTCAACTAATAAACCATTTTCAAAAGCGATGCTGTAACTGACACCATCACGGCGGATATTGACTTCCAGACGTTTGGATAAGGCATTTACAACAGAGACACCTACGCCATGTAGACCACCAGAAAACCGGTAATTTTTATTGGAAAATTTACCGCCGGCATGCAGACGGGTCAGGATAACTTCAACTCCGGGCACGCCTTCTTCAGGGTGAATATCCACCGGCATACCTCGTCCATCATCGATAACTTCAAGCGAATTGTCGGGATGCAGGATGACTTCAATATTGGTCGCATGACCGGCGATGGCTTCATCGACGCTGTTATCAATGACTTCCTGAGCCAGATGATTCGGCCTTGTGGTATCGGTATACATGCCGGGCCGTTTTCTGACCGGATCCAATCCCGTTAAAACCTCAATTGCCGAAGCGTCGTAGATATTGGTCATTTTCTCTTAGTCAAAAAATTCAAGTTGCCCGAAGGTTAGCAGGATAAAAGCCAGATGTACAAGCATCTAAGCGGTTGGAATGAAATAACCCAGCCCACGTCACATATCTCGTGTGACTAATTCTAAATATCATTCTCGTTTTTATAATGGGACAGCATAAAGTGAATCTATACGGATCGTTTTTAGCGTTATCCCAGTTGCATAATATTTGTCTGCTGTGGTTCACTGCCAGAATATATTTAATTTTTCGGACATGCCAAAGGCATCGTATTTGCCGACTCAACGCGGAGTTAATGTTATGAATATTCGACAGGTTGTTCTAATCACGATCTTGTTATTTTCCGCCCCACTCCATGCTGACGATGCAAAGTATTTTGAAAAACAAGCCAATCAAGCAATAAAAGAATTTGCCGAAACCCTCAAATCAGCTTTGATGTTATCAATGCAAACGGACGGTTCAATTAAAACCATTGCTGTTTGTAAAGATATTGCCCCGAGAGTCGCCCAACAAGTTTCTGAAAAATACAATCTCGATGTCAGTCGAACTTCTTTAAAAGTAAGAAATCCGGATAACACTGCCGATGAATGGGAAACAAAAGTACTCAGAGATTTCGCTACCCGTCTGGAAAAAGGTGAAACCATCAAAAAACTGCGTTTCAGTGAACAAGTGGATATTGATGGTCAAAAACAACGGCGGGTAATGAAGGCTATCGGCACTGATCTGGTCTGCATTACCTGCCATGGTGAAAAAATACCCGACCAGATTCAGGCAGAATTAAATAAACTTTACCCAGATGATCAGGCCACCGGCTTCAGTATAGGCAGTGTTCGAGGCGCGTTTAGCGTTAAAGAAGTTATTCCGGCAAATTAACTTTCTTTCAAATCGATAACTTCGATGCGTCCTTTTTGAATCGACATCAGCTTGTCTTCTCTGGCCAGCCAGCCAATAGCACGTTGCACCAGCTTTATATCCAGCTCACAAGCTGATGCCAGCTTTGTGGTACTGGTGGCCCCGTTATTTTGTAAATATTTCCAAATTTTGCCTGCTGCATCCCCAATAATCTGTTCCATCGCCAACCTCATATTGTTGAAGAAAATCGTTGTTATCAGCCTTGCCTTATACAATTAATTCTGCGCTTTAAAATCCGCTAATTCAGCTTTTTCCCATGCAGTAACAATTTGTTGACAAGCTTGTTGGATGACCGTCATTGGCGCAGCAATGTTCATCCGCATAAAACCGCTGCCACCCTCTCCAAACATCAGCCCAGGATTCATCGCCACACCAGCCTGCTGCACAAAAAAAGTACGTAGTTGTTTATCATCAAGTTGCAAAGCCTGACAATCAAGCCATATTAAATAAGTCGACTGCAAAGGCAAGACGCGTATCTTCGGCAAATGTTCGGCAAAAAACTTTTCTACCCATTTATAAGTTTGCTGCAAATAGAGCATTAATTGATCTAACCATTCATCACCATGTTGGTAGGCAGCGATAGTTGCATCAATGCTAAATGGATTCGCTGCGCTGACATGCCATGAGTTAAAGACAGCCTCAATCGCTTTTTTATGTTGAGCGTCGGGCACTATCAGCATCGACATTCCCAAACCGGCAATATTGAAGCTCTTGCTGGCTGATACTGCGGTGATGATTGGAACATCGTTGGCTAATGACGCCAACGGAATATGCTTCTGTCCGGTGAAGATTAAATCGGCATGAATTTCATCACTGACAATAATCAATTGATATTGCCGGGCAATCTCCAACAGCTTTTGCAGCTCAGACTCAGTCCATACTCGCCCACCCGGGTTATGTGGCGAACATAACAACAGCATTTTGCCACCATCAGCAGCCTGGGCCGCTAATTGCTCAAAATTTATCTGATAAAAATCATTCTGCAAAATTAACGGATTAAATACCAATTCACGCTGTGTTTCGGTAACTGCTGAAAAGAACGGAAAATATACAGGTGGTTGGACGATGACCTGATCGTGTTTTTCGGTAAGCGCCATGATAGTGGCGTGCAATGAAGGTACAACGCCAGGGCAAATCAGAATTTGTTCAGCTGCAATAGACCAATGATGCCGCCGTGAAAACCAATCCTGCGTTGCCTTATAAAGGGCTGCTGGATATTCACTATAGCCGTACAACGGATGCTGGGCTCGGGTAATTAACGCCTGTGTAACGGCTTCAGGAGCAGCGAAATCCATATCCGCCACCCATAACGGAATTGCATCATCCCGGCCAAACAAACGCTGGCGTGCATCGTATTTGAGACTATTGGTGCCGCTACGCTCTATCGGCTGGTCAAAATCAATTTTCGTCATCAAGACGTTCCCAGATGGTCACCTCTGACAGAGTATGCTGGAATTTACGTCGGGTTTCACGAATTACAAACGCTTGCGAAAATGGCCCATCAATCAATTTAAAGTGGTTTTCCAGTACCGTTTTCATACCATCCAGAGTAGAGAAACTTTCCCCATCTTTTTTAAAGCCGCCCAGCCAGTTGGCTTTGTCGGTGTGTTCTTCCAACCAGGTATACGGCGAGGTTAGCACTAGCAGTCCACCGACATTGATCCGTTGATGGATCTGTTTTAAAAATAAAATCGGGTCATACAGACGATCCAGTAAATTAGCTGCCAGTACCAGATCATAATTGTTGTAAACCGCTTTCAGGTTACAGGCATCTCCCTGCATAAAATCAACTTTGTGAGCGGTATCCTGCAAACCGAAATTGGCCAGTCGCTGTTCGCGATACAACAATAAATCACCCTCATCGACCACGGCATAACGAATTACACCATCGCGTTTAAGCTGCACTCCCAGATTAATCAGCCGCGCTGAGAAATCAATACCCGTAACATGATCGAAGTGTCTGGCTAACTCAAAACTGGCTCGACCCACGGCACATCCCAAATCAAGCGCACGCTTGGCCGGTTTATCACCCATTTTGTCGATAGCGATCTGAGCGATGGCTTGTTGAAAATTCGGCACATCAAAATAGCTTTCACCAAAGTGAAACTCGGCGTATTCCGACAGCATTTTGTCGGTTTCATAATTTGAATCCAGATTTAACACTGGTGCATCTGATACGACATAGCGGAACCCTGCATGTTGAAAAAAGTGTCGGCGAAAAGCATAGCGTGATGATAGACGCGTTTCATTGCCGCAGGAAATCCAGCTACCACCTTTGATCAGATTATGCTTTCCATCATAAGTGGGGGTGGTGAAATCGTCGTATAAACGATGTACTTGAGAACCGTCAAAGGGATATATCGGGGTTTCAGTCCATTGCCAGACATTGCCTGTCACATCATAAAAATCGCCCTGAGCGAATTGATTGACCGGGCAAGACGAAGCAAAATGATCCAGATGAATATTGGCTGAAGCTGGAGCTTGGTTTAGCTCCTGAGCGTTTGCAGTTTGTGCCAGACGATACCACTCATCTTCCGTTGGCAGTCGTACATTTTCACCAGTTGTTTCGGCTTTCCACAGACAGAAGGCCTTGGCCTCGTGATAATTTACTTCGACCGGCCAATCCCAACGCATTGGCACCACTTCCGTCATTAATCGCAACTGCCAGCCATTATCGGATTTAATCCAGAAAGTCGGATGTTCAGCTTTTGTGAATTCCCGCCACTGCAACCCTTCTTCCAACCAATACTGTTGCTGCTGATAGCCACCAGCTTCAACAAATGTTAGAAATTCCTGATTACTGACCAGATATTTAGCTGCCTGGAATTCGTCCACTTCAGCCTGATGCTGGCCATATTCGTTATCCCAGCCGTAAAAGGCATCATCGAAGTTTTTCCCCAGTTTTACGTTACCGGCATCTACTGGTAACAATTTGTTTTCCGGTGCAGGGCCGGAGATATCACAAGCTTTCCACGCCGGTTGAGATTGCACCCAGTGTAACTGCTGCTGACGTATTAATACGGATGAGGTTTCAAGGTGAATATTTTCATGCTCAATACACATCACCACTGCCCACCAGGGATTTTCCCAGTTAATCGGTAATGTGAGAGGTGCCTGTTGTATTAATTGGTTAACGGTATTTTTGACTTGTTGGCGATAGGCTTTAACCTCGGCAACACTAGGCCAGTCGTAATGTGCTTCATTGAGATCATCCCAACTCATTTCATCCACACCAACGGCAAACATCGATTCAAACAGTGGGTTGATACGCTGAGTTAACAGGCCGGCCAGTAGCAGTTTATTAACAAAAAAAGTTGCCGTGTGACCGTAGTAAAAAATTAATGGATGACGTAACGGAATGCTTTTCTGATAAAAACCTTGTTCGGATTTTAATGTGTCAAACAACGATTCATAACGTTCGAACGTTGCATTAAAATAGGCCGCGAATTCGGCACGAACTGCATCTGTGTCTTTTTGATCCAATCTTGGAGTACGCAAAATGGCGTGTTCAGAATGGGAAAAAGAGAAGGCTTGTTCAGCAGTCATGTGGCAAAAATCCCTTTTAGGATATCTGAGAGAGATAATCTGACTTAATCTTTAGCAATTGGTTTCGTGGAAAACCGATTATAACTGGGCAGCTAGCCAGGCTGTTTTTGCAGAGAGTTCAACCGAACAGCTCCACTTATAAGCCAAATTAATGGTTTCTGCACAGGCATATACACCATGCCCGCGAACAATGACAACTTTATTACTGGAAAGACCGCGTGCCACGGCTGAAGGTGACATGTCCAGATATTCTGCATAATCAATTGAAATAACCGGCACTGTAGGGAAGTAATACTGCCCTTCAAAATCCACTGGAATAAAATCTTCGCCGCTCATCGTCATCGCAATCGCATGCGGTCCATGACTATGAAATACGGCTTTTGCACTCGGATTGGATTGATACGTTGCTATATGAAGTGGTGCATCCAGTGAAGCACCTTCGCCAATCTGTCCATCCAGGCTACATAGCACCAGCATTTCAGCGGTTAAGGTATCGGCACAACAACCAGTTGGCGTTACCCATATCTGATCATGCCAACGCAATGAAGCATTACCGCTATGCGAATCATTGCAACCATACTGGCGTAGCCAACGATAATGTTGAACCAATTGCGCTTTTAGCTCGGCCAGTGCGGTTTCAGGCATCTTCCTTGTCCGAACGCGTATTCTGTAAATGTCTCAGCCATTGTGAAGCCTGATTGCGCACCTCAGCGAAGGCCAAAGCACGATTTAAATGCTGTTCGGATTGCTCCATATTCCCTAAGTGATAATTGACCATGCCTGAAAGCATCCACGCCTGGCCGCGTTTATCTTCAGGTAATTTTTCCAAACTCTGCTGCAATGGACCAGCCGCTGCAGGCCAGTTTTCCATGCTGATAAAGACTCGGGCGAGTTTCAAATCCGTCTCGCCAGAAGTATCCATCGATTGCATGCGGGCTAAAACTTGGGTCGCATTTTCATTTTCTCTGGCAGCTAACCAGCTGTCTGCCAATGATTCGAGATTTTTAAAATTACGTTCTATCACCCCATCATCCATAGATTTTTGCAGTAACTGTGCAGATTTATAGGGAATATTCAAAAACCGATACATATTGGCCAGACGTATAACGGTATCGTTATCCCCCATATTCAGTCGTTTAGCCAGCATTTGCACTGCCAATGAAGTCAGACGCTTATCTTGTTGTGCATACAAAGCTGCAAGTTGATCCCAATAAGTTTTATTCACTGGAAAGCGTTCAATCAGAATTTCCAGAACATCTATTGATTGATTGTATTGCTGCATTTCCATATGCGCCGCCAGTTGCAAGCGATACCAGCTTTCTTTCGGGGCTCTATCGCGCTGAATAGCCGTTCGGATAGCTTCTACTGCTCTAGAAAACTGATTGATTTGATAATAGGCGGTTGCCAGTAAAACATAGGCATTACTGTTGGCTTGCGGCTCATTCTTCAACCATTCATTAAGTAGATCGATACCTTTCTGATAACGGTCATCACCAATCAATAACTGGGCAAGGTTGTAGCGCAGATTATGTGTTACATCTTCCGGTAAAGCATTCAGTGCCAGTGCCTGCTCAAACTGATCTGCAGCCAGTTTGTATTGCTCAGTTTCAGAATATAAATATCCCAGTGTTTGTAACACCACTGCCCGCTCGTATGACCCGGCTGCTGTTTCGCCGACCAGTTTTTTTAAATCCGCTTCAGCCTGACGATATTGCTGTTGCTCCATTTTTTCCTGAGCAGCATTTAATGAGTTGTAGGTTTTTTCACTAAGTAAATACTCATTTGCCAGCACACTAAACGGCCAGACCAAGCTACTTAATAAGGTCAGTAAAACGACTTTTTGATTTAATGTCTTCATTATTATCTGGCCAGCTTAAATTCAATTTCCTGGGTGGCGCGGCGTTCTACCGGTTCACCATCAACCACTTTGGGTTTGAACTTCCACTTTAGAATCGCCGTCATCGCCGCGTTATCAAATACATTCTCCGGATTGGCAGAAACCACTACGGGATCCTTAACTTGTCCATCACGGGTAATGGTAAACGCCACTGTCACCACACCTTCAATTCCACGTCGCTGAGCAACACGTGGATAATTAGGCGGAATACGTACTAATGGCACAACTTCATCATCCATTTGCGGGCCAGGTTGCGCTGGAGCAGGTGATGGAGCTGGCGCCGGTTCTGCACTGAAATCTCCCAAGTAAGGTTGACCTGCAATATTCAACGGCACATCAATTCTCGGCATATCCATTTTTGGTTGCTGTACATCCGGCTGCGTCATTTTCGGGGCCGTAGTCGGTGTTGGCGGCGGTGGCTCTTCCGGTGGTGGTGGTTTTTTCGGGATCTCGCGTTTTATTGTCTCAGGTTGAGTTTCTTCCTGTTTAAGACGCACGAAATCCAAAACCAGCAGTTCATTGTCATCCCGAAACAGGTTGCTATCTGAATTGGTCATTTCCTTCATCAAGGTAAACAGACCGTAATTCACGACAATTGCCAGCAATAATCCAATGAAAATCCGCATAGCCGGTGATTCTCCGCGACTAGTCTCGTTCAGCAGCAATTGAGACATTCGCAACTCCCGCCAAACGTGCCTGATCCATGACCTCAATCAACAGACCGGTTTTCGCATTTTCATCGGCCAGAATAATCACCGACCCTTCTGGATTTTCCGCATACATACGTTCTACATTAGCTCGCACCGCACGCCGATCAATCTGTCGCTGATCCATCCAGATTTCATCGTTTTCACGGATCGAGATCAGGATATTAGCCCGCTCTTTCTCCACCGCAGTTTTAGCAGATGGACGATTCACATCGACACCGGTTTCTTTAACAAACGAGGTGGTAACGATAAAAAAGATCAGCAATATAAACACCATATCAATCAATGGTGTCATGTTGATTTCAGCTATACCGCCACTTTGACGGCGGGAATGTCGTTTTCGCATAAACTTTCCTAATCTCTGCGTAGCGCGTCAGCCACATTATTGACTTCTCTGGCAACGCGCTGTTCCAGCTGAGTAATGAAATAGAGTCCCGATAGAGCGGTCAGCAGGCCACCCATCGTTGTAATCAATGCCACTGAAATACCACCAGCCATACCGCGAGTATTGCCTGTTCCGAAAACAGTCATAACATCAAATGTCTGGATCATGCCGTGTACTGTGCCTAACAAGCCCAGCATCGGTAGAGCGACGGTCAGCGTGCGAATTAAAATCAGAAAACGCTCCAGCATCACCCGGCTTTCGGCAATCATGCCTTGACGAATTTGCTGGGCATACCAACTGCTTAAATCTTGACGCTGATGCCATTCATCCATCATCTTGCGAACTTCACGTGGGTGTAAAAACCAGATAAACACGTAACGTTCGATGATCAGCGTCCACATTAAAGTAGACGCCAGCAAAATCAGCCAGAGCACCGTGACGGATAATTTCTTTCAAATACA
>JAMDEF010000108.1 GCA_023488305.1 Gammaproteobacteria bacterium
GAGAGCGTGATATGGCCCGGATGAAATTGACCACGCCAAAGGTAATATCAGTGTTGATTCACCTTTGGCGCGGGCTTTGTTAAAAAAACAGATTGATGATGAAGTCACCATTCAGGTTCAGGATGGCGGTCATCGATATCTGATTCTGGATATCAAATATTAATTTGAAGCAGGCTGGATTCGATAAATCTCGCCATTATCGGTTGAGACGTATAACCAGCCTTCAGGGCTTTCAATAACGTTGCGAATACGTTTATTTAACGATTTTAAATAACGTTTTTCATCTACCGCTTCATTATTCTCAAGCTTTACCTGATTAAGATGTTGTAGAGCAAGCGCGCCGGAAAATAGATCTCCCTGCCACTCCGGAAAAGCATCCCCTTGATATTGCACCAGACCACTGGGTGCGATTGAAGGAGTAAAGATCTTTATTGCGTTTTCCATACCTTCAACTTCTTTACCCTGACCAATCGATACCGGTGCGTAATATTCTTTGCCATGTGTGGCTTCTGGCCACCCATAATTTTTACCAGCTTCAATCAGATTGATTTCATCTCCACCACGTGGGCCATGTTCAATTCCCCAGAGTTCCTGAGTTTCAACGTTATAAAACAAGCCTTGTGGATTACGATGTCCGTAACTCCAGATTTCCGGCAACACATTCTTATCACCAACAAAGGGGTTGTCCTGCGGCACGCTGCCATCAAGGTTCAATCGTAAAACGGTACCGTTGTGATTTTTAAGATCCTGGGCCATATCACGCTCTCCACGATCCCCAATAGAGAAAAACAGATGACCTTGCTGATCGAAAACAATACGGCTGCCGTAATGCTGACCTTTGCTAGTGCGTGATTGGGTGACCAGCAAATCGTTCCAATCACTTAACGCATTACCATCCAACTTGGCGCGGGCAAGTGTGGTTGCTCCCTGGCCGTCTACATCTTTGCTGTAGGTGAAATAGATCCAGCCACTCTCGGCATAGTCAGGTGATAAGGCGACATCCAGGAAACCACCTTGGCCTTCTGCTTTAACGGACGGTACGCCGCTAATATCGGTTTTGTCGCCAGAATCAAGTTCGATCAGGCTTAATTTGCCCTCACGTTGAGTGGCCAGCATTTTGCCGTCCGGCAAAATAGCCATTCCCCAGGGAATCCCAAGACCTTCTGCAACCTTGTCAATTTGCAGTGAGTCGTCTTCTGTATTGGCATGAGATGGAATAGCAACTGTCCATATGGATGCTGCAAGCAGCACGCTCATCAATTTCATCTGATTAACTCCTTAACTTAAGAACTACATGACAACATTGAGCAGCCAGGTTTATCTCTGGCCCAGTCGGGACGTTTGGCTGCGTATTGTTGATACTGAGGTTGTTCATCATAAGGACGGTGCATGACCTCTAAAAGTTCATGAATCAGGCTGTAATCACCCTCATGGGCTTTATCAATCGCCTGTTGGGACAGATAATTGCGTAATACATACTTGGGGTTAACCTGATTCATTCTGGCTTTTCTATCCACATCGCTAGTGCCATCCTGTTGCACACGAAGTTGGTAACGTCGCAGCCAGTCACAGATGTCTTTTTTATCTTCTTTTGATAAAGCATCTGGTGCGTAAAAAGCCTCCATCAACGGAGCTAGCAAGTCTTCATCGCTGAGATCAGTCTGTTCACAGCTAACATCCGCTAATTTACGGTAGAAAATCGTCATATCGGTTTCAGTCAGTAACAGAATTTTCTGTAATTGCTGATTCAATTCATGATCGGCATCAGCCAGATATTCGTTCAGGCCCAGTTTATCGGCTCGCATCTGTTGCCATTTGTTGGTGTAGAGCTCGACATAATCGGTAAGGATCTGTTGTAACGGTTCAGCTTCATCAATTAATGGATAAATTGCATTACCGAGCTGTAGCAGATTCCATTGAGCGATTTGTGGTTGCTGGCCAAATCGATAACGTTTACCTGTTGCATCGGTGGTGTTAGGCGTCCAGTCGGGATCGTAATTATCAATCCAGCCATACGGGCCATAATCTATAGTCAGACCAAGTATCGAAGTGTTATCAGTATTTAATACGCCATGTACAAAACCGACACGCATCCAATGAACCACCAGATCTGCCGTGCGTTCGCAAACTTCCTTGAACCAAGCTAGATAGGTTTCTTTGGATGGTTCACCCAGATGCGGAAAATGATGGCGAATGGTGTAATCAACTAGTAACCGGAGATTGTCGACATCACCCCGTGAGTTAAACAATTCGTAATTACCAATCCGCAAAAACGATGGCGCGACTCGACAGACAATAGCACCGGGTTCCGTTTGCGGGCGGCCATCGTAAAACATATCGCGGATTACGCCTTCACCAGTGGTCACCAGACTTAATGCACGGGTTGTGGGTACGCCAAGATGAAACATGGCTTCACTGCAGAGAAATTCACGTACCGAGGATCGTAATACGGCTAGGCCATCAGCCGAACGGGAGTAGGGGGTTTCTCCAGCACCTTTGAGTTGCAGCATTTGCAGCTGGCCGTGAATATCCTGAACTTCACCAAGATTAATGGCGCGGCCATCACCTAATTGTCCGGCCCAGTTGCCAAATTGGTGTCCGCCATAGCACATAGCATGAGGCTGCATGCCTTCCAATACTTCATTACCAGCAAACACATTAGTAAATTGTTGGCTTTCACAATCTACTGGCCTGATGCCGAGGTCGGTGGCTAAGTCCATTGAATAGGCCACAAGCTTGGGATCGGCCACAGGCGTTGGATTTACAAAGGTATAACAGGCACCTAGCACCTGACGGCGAACATTTTCGGTATCCGGATCGGCGGGGAGTTCCCTTACAAAACGGTTATCGAACTGCAGCCGTGTCATTGGTGTAGTGGTGGCGTCGTTGGGATTAAATTCTTCAGTAGTCATAGGCCTATTACAACAGATAGCAGCCGGTGAAAACACCGGCTCATTGTGATGATATTGACTGACTAACTGACGAGGAAAGTTCCTGAAAAGAACTATTGAGTTTTAGCCTAGAGCGTTACGCTGTTGCTGTAACTGGCTTAACGACTGTTCCAGCTCTGCGAGTTTTTCACGTTCTTTGGCAACAACATCTGCGGGCGCCTTGGCAACATAGTTTTCATTGCTGAGTTTGCCTGCTGATTGTTTGATGATCTTATCCAATTTGCTGATTTCCTTGTCCAGACGGGCAATTTCAGCATCCTTATCAATCAGGCCTTCCAGTGGAATC
>JAMDEF010000170.1 GCA_023488305.1 Gammaproteobacteria bacterium
GGAGGGTATGAAAGATCGTGATGGTGGATTCTGGATGGGGGCAAAAGTTGAATGGAAAAACCCATTGGTGAATATTACTGCAGAGCTGGTTACTGAAGTTTCCGGAGACAGTGACGGGAGCAGCTTTAATCTAGGCTTCGAGAGAAGTTGGGATTTCAAAGAACGCTTTACGCTTACCCCACGATTGGTAGCCAGCTGGTCTGATAAAGATTATGTTGACTACTATTATGGGGTTCGCCAGGAAGAAGTGAATGCTAATCGGAGCTTTTATAAAGGAGATTCCACTGTCAATATTGAAGCAGGGATTCGTGGAGATTATATGTTCAACGAAAAGCATTTTATGTTTCTGGATCTGAGCGTAACCAGTTTGGGGTCAGAAATTGAAGATAGTCCAATTGTTGACAGCTCGACACAAAGCCGTGTGTTTCTTGGTTATATCTACCGTTTTAAATGAGCCGCATACTGTTACTTGAAGATCATGAGCGTTTAGCCCGCTTGATATGCCAGGGGCTTAGGACCGCTGGTATCGTTGTCGATGTGTTTACCCGTATTGATCATGCTCAGGTAGCACTTCAGCAAGTGACTTATCAGGCGTTGGTGATTGACAGAGGCGTGCCGGACGGTGATGGATTGTCGCTGTTACGGCATTTGCGGGCGGCAGATAATGCCATCCCCTGTCTGGTGTTGACCGCCCGTAATGCATTGAATGATCGGGTTGAAGGGCTGGATTCGGGAGCGGATGATTACCTTGCCAAACCATTTGCTATGGAAGAAATGGTGGCACGGGTTCGAGCATTGTTACGTCGACCTTCGATTGAGGTTCGTGCATTGGATCCTGGCTGTGGTGACATTATTTTGCGGCCGGGAGAAAGCCTAATCTGTTGTGGAAATAAAAGCGAAATTCTGGCACAGGCAGAAATGCAAATTTTACTGGTACTGGTACGCAAATATGGAGAGGTGGTGCGTCATAGTGTATTGGAGGCCGCTGGCTGGGGCTTTAGCGACAGCGTTACTCCCAATGCTTTGGACGTGGCTCTACACCGGATTCGTCGTAAGTTACAGATGATTGGTTCGCAGCTAAGGATAGTCAATATAAGAGGGATAGGCTATGCGCTTCAGGATGGCGAACCGATTGAATAGTATCAGCTTTAAAGTCTTACTGGCTTTTGTTATTGGTATGGTGCTGAGTGTCAGTCTTATCGCTTTGGTACTGGTCACTGCATGGGGTTTTAAAAACAATATCTTTTCAGAAATGGAAGTAAAAGATGCTTCTCAAGAATTGGCTGATGCCCTGACCTTTAATGCCGTAGGTATTCCAGAAAAAATAGAGTTTGATACCGATTACAATTGGTTGTTCGAAAGTCTTTCCCAGGAGTTGGCTTATCGAGTAATCGACCAATCAGGCAAAGTGATTATCTATTCTGCGGCCGGTCCCTCTTTTTGGTCTTCTATTGGTGTTCCGGATCATTTAAGCACAGGCACATTTGAATTCGAGCGCGACGGTATCTTGTTTGATGGGGCTACAGGGATCGTAATACATGAGGGGCAAAACTGGTTTACTCAAATAGCTGTTAGCAGACGATTTATCTATTTTGCTCATGATGCTTTTGGTTTGGGTTTTCTGGAGACTGGACTACTGGTACTGTCAGTAGTCTTGTTTTTGGTTTTTGGCGGATGTGCACATTTTACGCTTAGACATACACTCCGCCCGCTGCGAGAATTATCGGACTCGGCTTCGGCAATATCACCCCGCTCATTGCAGGCCAGATTACAGAACGACAATGTACCAACGGAAATTGCACCGTTAGTAAACAGTTTTAATCAGGCTCTTGATCGGCTCGAACATGGTTATCGCATACAGCAGGTATTTCTTTCTACCGCGGCGCATGAATTAAAAACACCGCTGTCGTTGATTCGTGCTCAGCTGGAGTTGATGCCAGAAACCGATGAGCGTAACTGGTTGCTGCATGATGTCCAGTATATGTCACATCAAGTTCAGCAATTACTGCTATTGGCAGAAGCAAGTGAACCCCAAAATTATAAATTTATTACTGTCGATTTACAGCAGGAAGTTGCCGATGCTGTGGCTTATATGGAACGGATGGCAGAGGCGGCTAACGTTAAGCTCAATTTGGTGGTTTATAGTGGTGACATTACATTGCGTGCTGATAAAGGAGCATTGTTTACCTTACTGAAAAATTTGCTGGAAAATGCCATTCAGCATGCTCCACCAGGGGGGCAGGTATGGGTGGATGTTTTTTCAGACAAGATGGGTGTCTGGGATTGGGGGCAGGGAATTGATGAAGTTGATTTTCCCCGGCTGTTTGACCGCTTTTGGCGGGGGGAGGACAGGCGTGATATTGGGGCTGGCCTTGGCCTGACCATATGCCGCGAAATTGCACTGGCACATGGTTGGCTGCTAACGGCTCATAGAATGGAGCCGGGTTTGATGTTCCAAGTGATTTTTAATGCTGATGATGAATGATTTTTAACAGCTTTATCAACTTCCGCTTCAAAGATTGCCAAACGCTTCATTGAACCTTTTATTCGACTTGATCGTACTAGTTAAAATGATAGTTCTCGTGGATGCTGTTTGTGCAAATCAACTCACAAATATCTCGAATTAATACCTTTGATCTCGCAAGAGGTCTGGCAATTCTTTTTATGATGCTGGTGCATGTGCTGGATTTTTATGGCCAACCAGATGTACAAAAAACCATCATTGGTGAGGTGATTATCTTTTTGGGAAGCCCGCCGGCAGCCCCCGTCTTTATGTTTATTATGGGAATATTTATCGTGTTCTCAACCAGACTTGATCTGGCTACTGGGTTAAAGCGAGCGGCCTGGCTATTTGTTATAGGTTATCTTCTTAATCTGCTGCGTGGTTCTATACCGCTGTGGTTATCGTTACAGATTGGACTAGTTAGACAGCATGAACTTGTAGAGGGAGGGTTTTCCCCACTAAGTGAATTGCTTATTGTCGATATTCTGCAATTTGCCGGTCTTGCGTTTGCAATCTGTGTGTTATTAAGACATTACCTGCCAAATCCAAAATACTGGCTGACAGTAGGAGTGTTGGTGATTTTTCTCTCCCCAGTTGTGTGGGATATTTCCAGTGGCTGGATTGTGTTTGATGAAGTGTTAAAGCTGCTGTGGGGGAATAAATATCAAGGTTCGATGTTTCCTTTATTTCCTTGGCTGGCTTATCCGCTGTTTGGAATGGCATTTGGTTATTGGTTTAAACAGGCTCAAAGTCAGACCTATTTGTTTCGGCAGACCGCTTGGCTCGGTTTAATATTATTGGTGATCGGGACCGTGGTGACGTTAACCAACTTTGATTTCCACTATGCTTATTTCCTACGAAGTGGTCCCGGAGCAACTATCTGGATCACCGGTTTTGTATTGGTCTGGCTGTGGTTATGTCGCTGGGCTAGTGAAAAGATTGTAGCCAATCGCGGTTTTGAACTGTTGTTCTTCTGGAGTAAAAATGTCACTGCTATTTATATTCTGCAATGGGTTATTATCGGCTGGGGGCTGATGCTAGTTGGCGTACAGCAGCTTACTTTCGTGAATACTCTGTTGGCGATGTTTGTGGTTATTCTGCTTTCAGACCTCAGCTTGCGAGGCTGGTTATGGTTTCGCAAAGCACGACTTTAGGTTTCGCACTACTAGATGGTTTGCCAGCGATAGCACAAGTGAAAATCAGATTTTTTACTTGGACAATATTTTTAGAGCTATGGAGGCAAGATGGAAGCCAAAACAAAATCACTGGTAGCGTTTGCTCATGTCACCAATGTAGAACGAAGTATCAAATTCTATGCTGATCTTGGCTTTAAAGTGATCAATAGTATTGTTCCAGATGGAGAAACTAATCCCAGCTGGGCTTGGTTACAAAGTGAACAAGCTAATCTGATGCTTGGGGTAGCCTCAGCGCCGATTGATTCGTCTCAACAAGCTATTCTCTTCTATCTGTACTTCGACGATATTAAGCAAACCCACAATATAATGGCCGAACTTGGCCATAAGCCGGGTACCATTAACTATCCGTTTTACATGGCTGATGGTGAATTCAGACTTGAGGATCCAGACGGTTATGTGTTGATGCTGGCTCAATCATAGAAAGACATTTCTTAATGGATTTTCACACTGCGGCTTGATAGATACTTCGATATTTGATAGTTAAATCAATTAAGTAGGTATACAGGGAAAAATTCGGTATAAATTACCGAAACGTTTTCCAAGCCCTAGCCCAACTCAGTGTGTGAACTTTATAAGGAGAAAACCATGAACGCGATAACTGAACAAAGCGGAAGTTGTTTGTGTGGTTCTGTCAGTCTGGTAGCAACGCCCAAGAGTTTTCATGTTGGGGCGTGTCATTGCGAGACTTGCCGAAAATGGGGTGGTGGTCCGTTGTTGGCGGTGGAATGTGGTGGTGATGTTCGGTTTGACGGTGCCAAAAATATCTCGGTTTATAATTCTTCAGAATGGGCAGAACGCGGATTTTGTCAGCAGTGTGGCACCCATCTGTTTTATCGTTTGAAGCAGGGTGAGATGTACGCCATTCCAGTTGGTTTGTTCGATGCTAATGAGCAATGGGAATTGACTGATCAGGTGTTTATTGAAAGTAAACCGGGTTTTTATTCCTTTGCTGAACACACTCGAAACCTCACTGGTGCAGAACTGTTTGCTCAGTTTTCCGGAGAATAAAATCTAAGCAGTAGGTCCAGGGTTTTCCTGCTGTGTCAGGTTTATTAGCTTGATACGATTGGTGAATCTCCGCTAACGCTTAGTTTTATCAACTATAACCAATTGTAAATAAAGTCCGTATTTTTGGACTTTATGCTACTTAAAGTGAAGCTAAGTGCCATATTAAAGACTTTATAAAAATACAGCCCGTTATATACTCGTAGAAAGATAAATCAGTTTATCGATCAAACCATTAGCCATGTTGCCGAATGGCGAAAACTGGCAACTCAACACGCTGTGCCAAAGACATTGATTGATGAAGTCGAATCCAATAGTCGATTTTCGTTGTAGTCGGATCTGCTGGTCTTATAACGAATATAAATTGATGTTTTCCCGTAGTGGATTGTGATTTATTCCATATCAATGCCGCAGCGCTGAGGTTTATCCTGCTCACTTGTTTTGGTGTCTTGCCAAAATAAATAATAAAAAAGCGAAACCTTATATGAGCGAGAGAGATAATGGCTTTTTTGATAGAGCGGATGCCTATATCAAATTAGCGAATACCCAAATGGAAAAAGGCATTCAGGCAGCAGAAGTAAGTCCGTCTTTTATGTATGGTCTTGCCAGATATAGTGCTTGGTTTACGGCTTCTGGTTGGACAAATGCCCAAGATATGGCGGATGCAAAAGATGAAACCGTCAAATTCTTTGTCAGTGAATTTCGGCGGATGTTGGAATTGAATATGGAAGACTATATTCAGAATTTCGATAATTATGTTCAGGCTTCTGAACAGCTACAAAACAAAGGGTAAGCGTTGCTTACCCTTTTTTATTTGTAAAATTTTAATCTAGTAAACTCAAAACGGCTAAATTTCGGCCACCGCTTCCATACACTCCGGTAAGGTTTGTCCACCATCCACTACTATTTGTTGGCCAGTGATATAAGCCGCTTCTTTGGATGCCAGAAATAACGCTGCATTGGCAATATCTTCCACATCACCCAGTCGTTTCAGCGGGATCGCCGCTGCCATACTGTTGAGATAATCTTCACCCAAACTCGCCAGTCCTTCGGTAACAATATTGCCGGGCATCACCGCATTAATGGTGGTGTTGTAACGTGCCAGTTCCATCGCTGCTGTTCTCATAAAACCCAGTTGGCCGGCCTTGGTCGCCCCGTAATGTGCCCAACCGGGATAGCCTGTAATAGGCCCGGTTATAGATGAGGTGATCACCACGCGGCCTGCCCCGAGTTTTTCAAAATGTGGAATACAGGCTTTGACACACAGAAAGGTGCTTTTCAGGTTGGTCGACATCATGTCGTCCCACTCTTCCGGTGAAAGATCGATAATTTTCTTTTGCGGGAAGCTCCCAGCATTGGCGCAGAGAATATCGACTGGTCCGAAGGTATTTTCTGTGTGTTCGACCAGCGCCTGAACCTGTTCCCAACTGGCGACATCACATAAAAAATAAGCTGCCGTTCCACCTGCAGCCTTAATTTCATCGACCGACTGTTGTGCTGCGGATTCACCGCGTGCAGCAATCATCACCTTGGCACCTTGTCTGGCAAATACACTGGCAATGCCTTTGCCAATACCTTTTGAGCCACCAGTAACAATGACGGTCTTGTCTTGAATAGATGTCAGCATGAACTACCTCCGGAATATGAATCGACACGTTAACTGCATTTTTAGCATAAATCTTTTTCTTTGCAACAAAAATATTGCAAGTCGGACATTTTGGCGATATAAACATTTTTAACCGGGTTTATTAGGTACAGAATGATGGCAGGTTTATACAACGACGAATATTTGCAGCGATTGGCTGGGCAAATACAGGAATTACTCGGGCAGTGGAATATTGATGAAACTGCCAGCGTCTCACTGTTAACGGTCTCTGAAAATGCCACTTATCTGGTGACTGATGAAAATAACGATCAGCGATTTATCATTCGTGTTCACCGGCCTGAATATCATTCAAAGCATGAAATCCATTCCGAGTTACTGTGGATTCAATCGCTGCGACAGCAAGCGTTGTTGAATACTCCGGAACCGTTGACCATGCGTGATGGATCGCTGATTGCTGCATTTGAAGATGATGGAGTTGAACGTTATCTGGTGGCGTTTGAGTTTATGCCCGGCAAACAGCCGGATGAAGATGAATCCCTGATTGTCGGTTTTGAAATATTAGGCGCAACCTCTGCCAGATTGCACCAACAAGCGCGACAATGGTCCTTACCGAAAGGATTTAGCCGTAAAAAATGGAATTTTGACAGTGCTTTCGGTGCTAAACCGTTATGGGGAGACTGGCGTAACGCGCCGGGTCTGGATGAAGTAGGGCAGGCGATATTAGAGCAATTATGTGAGGTTCTGGAAGCGAAATTACATCATTATGGTGAAACCCCGGATCGATTTGGCCTGGTGCATGCTGATCTAAGGTTAGCGAATTTATTAGTCGATGACACACAATTAAGCGTGATTGATTTTGATGACTGTGGTTTTAGCTGGTTTATCTATGATTTTGCCTCGGCGGTTTCGTTTCTGGAAACCTCACCTTTACTGCCTCAATTGCAACAGGCCTGGGTGCGGGGTTACAAATCAATAACAGCACTGTCTGCCGAAGATGAAGCAATGATTTCAACATTGGTGATGTTTCGTCGATTATTGCTGACTGCGTGGGTGGCAAGTCATCCGGAAACATCAACCGCTGCGGAAGCCGGCTTTGAACAATTTACCTTTGGCACTATCGAGTTGGCAAAAAAATATCTGCAACAACAAGCTGAAGAAGGGAATGATTTAACGGAAAAACGTATTTTGGATATGAATGCGTTTGAGGCCAAGCACGGTGGACATGCAGACAATGTGGCGCGTCGTTTGAATAATCTGGGTGCTGCCTCGGTGTTGTTTTATCAAGAGCCAATTGAAATGGTCTCGGCGCAAGGTGCCTGGATGCAGGCTGCTGATGGCAAACGCTATCTCGATTTCTACAATAATGTGCCTTGTCTGGGGCATTGTCATCCTAATGTAGTTGAGGCCGTATCAAAACAAATTGCTACTTTAAATGTGCATACCCGTTATCTGGTGTCAGCAGTGGACGATTATCTTGATTCGTTGAAAGCAACATTGCCCGAATCGATTAGCAATATTGTGATGACATGCTCGGGCAGTGAGGCCAATGATCTGGCGATGCGTCTGGCAAAACAAGCTACGGGTGGTGAAGGTTTTATCGTGACCGAAGATGCCTATCACGGCAATACCAGTCTGGTCACCGAAGTATCGCCATCAATTATCAAACAAGGAAAATTACCGGCTCATGTTGTAGCTATTCCTTCACCATCTTCTGCTGTTTATGGGGAAGATATCGCCACTGGCTTTGCTGCAAAAGTCACTGAAGCCATTGAGCTTTTGTGGGAGCGGGGATTTAGTGTCGCGGCTTTATTAGTCGATACCATTTTTTCATCAGACGGGATCTATACAGAGCCGCGAGGCTTTTTAAAAAAAGCCGTGGATGTCGTGCATAACGCAGGTGGTGTATTTATCGCCGATGAAGTGCAACCGGGTTTTGCCCGATTGGGTGAAGCATTCTGGGGGTTTGATTTCCATGGGGTCACACCGGATATTGTGACCATGGGTAAACCTATGGGTAATGGGTTTCCGATGGCGGCGGTAGCAACTCAATCGGATTTTCTGACAAGTTTTTGTGCTGATGTTGGATATTTCAATACCTTTGGAGGTAATCCGGTTGCCGCAGCTGCCGGGCAGGCTGTGTTGGACACGATTCAGCAGGAAAATCTGCAAACTAATGCACTAGTGATGGGAGATTATTTAAAAAATCAATTGCAATTAATTGCCGCCCAATCAGCCTATGTTGCTGAAGTAAGAGGTCAGGGGCTGTTTATGGGAATTGATATTGGTAAAGCCGACAATAAACAAATCCCTGATCCGCTCAAAACCAAACAAGTCATCAATGGGTTAAAAGCGGCGGGCGTATTGATTGGCGCAGCAGGACGGTTTGGCGCTACCTTGAAATTACGGCCGTTATTGACGCTGACGCAATCCGAGGCCGACTTTTTTTTAGAGGCATTTTCTCAGCAGGTATGAATGGATTGTTAAACCCGTTGTAAAGGTGTTATTGAACTGTTGCCACAATGATCTGCACATCTGCTTTGAATAATGCTTTTTTGAGCGGGCCGCTGGGCTTTTTATCGGTAATTAAATTATCAATCTCATCCCACTTTGCATAACGAGCGGTGGCAAGCCGATCAAACTTGCTGTGGTCCGCGACAATCATATTCTGTGTACTTTGGCGGATCATTTGTTTGTACACATCTGCTGCTTCCACTAATGCATCTGATGGCCCGGTGGGAGCAAGACCACTGGCACCTAAAATTGCCCAGTCGGCAGTGTAATTTGCCAGAAACTGACAAGTCACTGAGCCATGAGTTGCCCCTTCTTCTGCATGATAAATGCCCGGGGCCATGATGACCTTGATGGTCGGATTTAACGACAACACTGTGGCAACACCAAATGAATGGGTGATAACGGTAATATTATTCATTTCATAGGCAATCCGTTTGGCGACTTCAACCGTTGTTACGCCGGAGCCTATCATCAAAACTTTTGCCTCTTTAAGCAGTGGAGCTGCTTTTTTAGCAATAGCGACTCGTTCAGCGATATTAGTCTTATGACGTTCATTGAGCACCGGTTCAACTGCCTGACGTAATAATGCACCACCGTATGTGCGGCTGATAAGGTTTTGTTCAGCCAATTCTTCCAGATCACGGCGGATGGTTTCGGTGGTGACATTTAAAGCTGAAGCTAATTCATTGACGCGCATTGAGGGATGAATGGTCAGTTCATCAATAATCGACTTATGACGGGCCGCTTTTTTCCGTGACATGTGGTTACACTCGCAGTTGATGGCTTGAAAGGTACCATACTCATTAGTGATTTAGCATACCCAGGCAACTGCCAAGTTGCTAAGCAGTAGCTTTTGCTTAAAGCCGATTTCTTTTAAATCCACTTCAAATAAATTTCGATATTTATTCTTGTTAGCCTAGCTTTATTTACACAACAGGATAATAATCGAGTTGAAGAAAAAATTCTTCAATTACAGTATGTTGTGTGTCATTTCCGGGTTTCGGAAATATGAAAGAAAGTAGGGTGTTAGTGGTGGTTTTTTTTCGATTTGGATTCTTATAAAGGATGCTGAAAATGATTAAAAAAATGCTGTTGATAGCCATGTTTTTTACCTTAACTGCATGTGGTGATGGTGGTTCGGTTTCGGGTGAGTATATTGGTCAGGAAAACTCTTGGGTCGATAAATTGGTATTCGGTCCCGATGATAAAGTGAGAGCAATTGATGGTGATGAGACCGCTTTGGGCATATTCACCGTTGAGGGCGATAAGGTCATGGTTGCTATCGGAGGGGACCAAAACCCCATGACAATCAGAAAAGATGGCTGCCTAGATGGCGGGTATGTGGGAGTCTACTGTAAGAAATAGGCAGAATTTGTTGTCATCATTACTGTATTAACCATCAAGCTGGCGGGTACAATACCCGTCAGTTTTGTTGATTGTAGTAGCTACATCCTCATCAAGTCTTTATATCATTTGAAATATCATCAACATTCAACCGATCTTTTGGTCTCATTAGCATGTATTCACACAAGGCGTTCTCATGAAAATATTTAGCATCCTGATCCTGTCACTAGTTTTTCTGGCTGGCTGCAGCAAGCAGGATTCAATATCAGAGCTGGTGTTAGTTTATGAAAATCGAAATGCTCTGCAATGTGAGAGTACAGGTATTTCGCCGTCAGATAGTGTTGCCAAACTCAGTGCTGCCGGGATAGCCGTTAGCAAAACTGATTGCGGAAACAAAACCGGTGTTATGTATCCAGCCGCTTGCGGCATGGGCACAGGCACGATATTAATTCATGAAATAGCTCAGGAGAATCTAGCTGCCGCACGCCAGGCTGGCTTTGAAGAGGTGGCAGAGTTGGTCAATATCGAGCAAGGCACAGGCTATGAAATTGTTCAATGTGAAGTCGTGGAATAAATCAATGAAGAACATTTTTCAGACACTGCAAAGCAGTTTTATAACCATTACGCTGGGTTTAATGCTAATTGCTTGCAGTGGTGAGTCAGATTCAAACTCTTCGGTGCCTGACACAAGTCCAGCAGAAGTAGTTGAGCAGCCAGCGCCTATGCCGAAAATTTATATTGATCAGATTATTGTCCCAACTTCAGCGGAAAACCGTCGAGGTTTATATCGGGATTTGTTGGATATCTGTCGGGAGGAGGGTATTCCGACCAAAGCTTTGTTGGAAAGTGAAGCCCTGAAGATAGGCACAATTCGTCTGCAGCGATGGTTGGACGAGGGTAGGACTGCATATCGGCTGGAGTTTTGGGACTACCAGATGGCTGAGCCGCAAAAGAAACCTCGCTGTGAATTCCAACTGGTCAGCATTGGTCGACATGTTTTAATTGAACCAGAGGGACTTCGTGGCATCGATTTAAATGATAATCAGCCATTTAAAGTCAGTCCATTGACTGGTGCCGATGCAACTCTGCTTTTACGCTCCCCAGCTAGAACAGAAACCACATCTGCAGATAGACTGCAAACGGTCGCTGGGCAGCCATGTGTTGAGAAACCTATTCCCGGCAACAAAGGTGCTATCGCTTGTACTTGGGCGGGAGGAATGGAATGGGGCTTTGAGCCACGATCTTTCAAAATCGTTTCGGTATTGGATGCACAGCACTATGAATTGTTCAGAAGCATTATTCTGCAACAACAGCCTGGCGGGGATGTGCCTGATAAAGTGACAACCGTTGCGTTTAGAATTAATAAAGCTTTTGACGAATCAGCCATGCAACCCGCACCGGCAACAGCAGCGCCTGCTCAACGCCCGTGACATTGATAAGCTGTAAAGTTGCCGAATAGAATTAAAATGGTCTGTGCTTTATAACTTAACCGTTATTTAATGTGACAGTGTCAGCATGACGCCAGTTAAACCAGCTGTATCTCACCCGTTAATAGCGGGTGTTGTTTTCTCTACAAACAGGTTCTAATGATGGAAACGCAAGTGATGGAAAATCACATCATTGATGTGCGCAATCTCAGTAAGAAGTATCCATCTGGATTTCAGGCATTAAATCAAGTCAATCTGCAAATCAAACGCGGCGAAATATTCGCCCTGTTAGGCCCAAATGGCGCAGGTAAAACCACTCTGATTAGCATTATCTGCGGGCTGGTTAATGTGGGAGAAGGGCAGGTTCTGGTCGGCGGCTATGATGTCATCAAAGATTATCGGCAAGCCCGCAAACAAATTGGTTTGGTGCCACAAGAATTGGCTATTGATGTGTTTGCCTTTGTCTGGAATACCATGGTGTTCAGCCGCGGCGTTTTTGGAAAACCACGCGATGATGCGTATCTGGAAGAAATTCTTAAGGCATTGTCTTTATGGGATAAACGCCATGCCAAAATTCAATTCCTCTCTGGTGGCATGAAACGCCGGGTGTTGATTGCCAAGGCCTTGGCACATGAACCGGAAGTATTATTTCTTGATGAACCGACCGCCGGCGTGGATGTGGAATTACGCCGTGATATGTGGCGTCTGGTGGAAAAATTACGTCAACGAGGTACCACCATCATTCTCACCACGCACTACATTGAAGAAGCCGAAGAGATTGCTGATCGGATTGGCATTATTAATCATGGCGAGATTTTGCTGGTGGAAAACAAGCGTGAGTTAATGAAAAAACTCGGACGCAAGCAACTTATCCTGCAGTTACAACACCCGATTAAGCAGATCCCCAGTGAACTGAATGGTTTTGTATTGCAACTTGGTGAAGATGGCAAAACCCTCACTTACGACTATGTCGATAATCAACCGACCAATCATGTGACAGAGGTGCTGGCAGCAATACATCGTTCTGGTATTGAGCTGAGTGATGTGCAAACCAAGCAAAGCACACTGGAACAAATTTTTGTCAGTCTGGTGGAGGAATCAAAATGAATTGGTATGCCATAAAAGCCATTTATTTATCCGAACTTCACCGCAGCTGGCGGACACCTTTGCAAAGCATTGCTTCGCCAGTGTTGTCTACCTCGCTTTATTTCATCGTATTCGGTTCAGCGATTGGGTCGGCAATGACAGAGATCGGTGGCGTCAGTTACGGAGCCTTTATTATCCCTGGTCTGATTATGTTGATGGTATTAACCGAATCAACATCCAATGCCTCATTTGGTATTTATATGCCCAAGTGGTCCGGCGCTATTTATGAAGTTTTGTCCGCTCCGGTGTCGGCATTTGAGATTGTAGTGGGATATGTGGGGGCGGCAGCCACCAAATCAATAATTCTGGCAATGTTGATATTGCTCACCGCCAAATTATTTGTGGATTACTCGATTCTGCACCCGTTATGGATGATGCTGTTTCTGGTATTGACCTGCGTTACCTTTAGTATGCTGGGCTTTATCCTTGGTGTGGTGGCCGATGGCTTTGAAAAATTACAGGTTATTCCATTGATGGTAGTCACGCCATTGGCCTTTTTAGGAGGTACGTTTTATTCGATCAGCATGCTGCCGGAGTTCTGGCAGAAAGTGACTTTATTCAACCCCGTAGTCTATCTAGTCAGTGGTTTTCGCTGGAGCTTTTATGGCACCGCTGATGTCAGCCTGACATTGAGCTTAGTGATGATATCTACTTTTCTGATTATTTTTATGGTGTTTATCTGGTGGATATTTAAAACCGGTTATAAGGTGAAAATATGATCAATGGTTCAAAAACGCTGATTTGATGTTAGTCAAAGAACTATTACTGCCATAACTGTTCCAGCTGTTTGAAATTCCATTTCGCTGGATCTTCTGGCCCATCAATGGTTTCTTTGCAACTTGGCAGGGCGAGATCGACCACTTGTATTTGGATAGGCGCTTTTGAACGTAACGAGAAAAACACTTTAACCTTAGGTTTTACCAGTGACGTCAAGCCGGGTTCAATCACCACGGCCAGACGTTGTGTCGTCAATCGCACTAATGATCCAACTGGATATATGCCGACCATTTTGACAAAGGCATTGAACAGTTGTTTATCAAAATGCCCCTCCCATTTGGCCATTTCGCGAATGGTTCCAGCAGGATCCCAAGCCTGTTTGTAGGCGCGTTCAGAAGTAACGGCATCATAGACATCACAAATGGCTGCCATACGGGAAAAGAGTGATATTTCATTACCCTGTAGTCGATTCGGATAGCCCAAACCGTTAATTTTTTCATGATGATGTAAGGCAATATCGACGACCTCTGGCGCGGCTCCAGAGTTTTCTAGTAACTTGGCTCCGGCTGCAGGATGTTTTTTCATGATGTCGTATTCTGCGTCAGACAGCTTCCCGGGTTTGTTCAGTACTTCCAATGGCATAAGAGATTTACCGAGATCGTGCATCAAGCCACCTACACCAGCCAGCTTAATCTGCTCTTCATCCATGTTGAGCTGGCGAGCCAGCGATATCATCAATGCACAAACAGCCAATGAATGCATATAAGTGTAATCATCATGAGTTTTCAGCCTAGCCACACTGAGTATGGCTGCTGAGTTTCGCTGTACCATTAAATCAATTTCATTAACTAACGGTAGAGTTGTGTGAGGATCAATGGCTTTACCCAGTCGGGCATCTTTATACATTGCCAGCACTTGTGGCTTGGCATCATTAAAGAGTTTACGTGCACGTTTGATATCGTCTTCCATTGAAGATTGAACGACGGATTTTTTATCTTCGGCGGTTTGCTGAGTAACGTTTTGAGTGTCTGATGACTCTTCAGCTGTAGCGTGTATTGATGGCGTTATAGAGTCTGATTCTTGTATAGCTTGGCCTTTTTCCTCATCGATCCAGACATCTTCAATGCCAGCTTCAAGAATACTTTTAATATCATCAGGATTAGTTAATAAAAAACTGCCGCGTAAAAACGGATGCTTCATCCATGAACCACCCAGCTTTTGTATATACATGCCCAATCGGAGCTCAGTAGAGGCAATACGTCGAGTCAAAGTTAGTTACCTTTTAGTCTTAACTTTTGCTGATATTGTATATAGCTACTATGTGAAAAAAATGTATTTCAGCACAAAATTTGTGGTTTTATCTGTAAATTCAGGAAAATTCTTGGCAACGACATATTCGATGCATTGTAAAAATTATGAAAAGCACTGTTATTCATAACTTAATTAAAAATGTTAATCGGTGGAATATCAGTTCAACATTTGAGGTTCTTTCGTTGTAAGCTGAACTAAGGAACTTGCACTATTCAAAATAGACGCAGAGAAATGATGGTGCTACTTTTGCGGTTGTAAATAATGAGCAGGCTTTATTGATGTCACAGATCCATAGCTCATAGTCAACTTTAAGCCGTCTGAATGACGAAAAGTTGAAGTGATACAGAATGATGGATAGTCAAAAAATAATATTTATCAATTAGATATGGATAGAGAAATGCAAGAAGATAATCAGCGCACAGAAAAAGAACTGGAAGAGCTTTTAAAACAAGCCATCGCTGAAGGATTTGTAGAGGTTCCTATCCTGCCTGTAATCGCCAATAAAGCGTTCATGTTGGCTAATGATAAGAGTTCTGATGCAAGCCAAATGGCGCAATTGATTGAGAGTGATCCGTCACTGGCAGGTCATGTGATGCGTATTGCCAACTCGGCGGCTTATACGCCGATGTCCAATCTGACATCACTGCAACAGGCCATCGCCCGACTGGGTATGACAACTATCAGTGAAATCGCCATTAGCGCCGTACTGAATGCGAAATTATTTAATACTCCGGGCTATGAGGACTATGCAGATGCCATCTGGCAGCAGTCGCTGGCCACATCATTGTGGGCTAAGGAGATTGCCAGTCACTGCAATGTGAATGTTGAAGTCGCTTTTCTGGCAGGATTGATTCATTCAATTGGTCGCCCAGCGGTGTTGCAAACGCTGATTGATGTTGCATCGCAACGAACTTTGCCTTTGGATGATGCCATTGTTCATCAGCTGGAAGATAAATATTGGCTGACCGTTTCGCAGATGATCGTTATTCGCTGGCGTATGCCGGCTCTGGTCATTGAAACAATCCAGCATCTTGAAACGCCGTCGACTGACAAGGAGGCAGGTCAATTGGCAGCCGTGGTAAACATGGCCAGCTATGCTGCTGATGCCATGCTGAAGGATGAGTTGACGGATAATTTTCCTCAGGCCGCCATCGCTATTGTTGAATTCGAAGCAGCAGATACCCAGAAACTATTAACCAAGAAAGATCAGATCAGCGAGCGACTCACACAGCTGACGGCTTAGTCATCGTGTTTCAGATATTCGTTTTTTAACTTCACATAATTCTGGCAGGCATAGTGAAAATAATTCAGTTCGTCCTCAGTCAGCGGCCGAACTTGTTTAACCGGCGAGCCGAGATAAAGATAACCGGATTCAAGTTTTTTCCCCGGTGGCACTAATGAGCCAGCACCGATAACCACGTTATCCTCTACTACCACACCATCCAAAATGGTCGATGACATCCCCACCAACACCTGATTACCAATCGTGCAGCCATGCAACATCACCATATGCCCCACCGTGACATCATCACCGATGGTTAAAGGATGGCCTTCCGGATTAAATTCGCTGGCATGGGTGATATGCAAACATGAGTTATCCTGAATGCTGGTGCGGGCGCCAATGCGGATTTGATGCATATCGCCACGAATAGATACCAGTGGCCATACTGAACTATCATCACCGATTTCGACATCACCAATAATAACCGCGCTGTCATCGACC
>JAMDEF010000061.1 GCA_023488305.1 Gammaproteobacteria bacterium
CAAAGCGCCGCGGTTTATCGCGGCGCTTTGTTGATTATGAAGATTCGTTCTGCGTAATGATTACTTCACGTTTTGTATGACCGTCCCGCAGATGTTGCAGATTTTCACCCGCCAAGGTTCCACCATCAATCTGATAGGCCTTACCAAAACCTTTCACATAACGTCCCCCTTTCGGCTTCAGCTTAAATAAACGAAAATCACTTAACTGGCTCAAATTGGTAATACGTTGTCCATGTCGCTCCGTTAACAAAGCAATTCCTACATGCCACGCATCTGAATCAACCTCAATCCATTCAGCTTCAACTTGATAAGTCACACGTAAGCGGGCAAATAACTCGATAGCTGAATCTTCATCTTCAATAATCAGCACCGATGCTTGTGGATGAATCCGCAGATTCACTCCATGCACAGCAATATCACTAAGTAATACATAGAGACAATCACGCCCTACCGCAAATGCCGCATAAGATGCATAGGGGTGATTATTTTCATCAAGAGTCGACAGCATCAGCGTTTTACGACTGTTCACCATCATCATGATTTCATCACTGATTTGTTGTTCCAAACCTTTATTTTTCATCTTAGTGCCTATTGAAATTGCTGCATTAACTGATAAAACTTTTCGCGTTGTGAGGTGATTAATTCACCTTGTTCATCACGACCGAGAAACACTTTGAAGATCACATCCCCATTGGCATCTTCAAACACAAAAGCATAACTTTCGCGACCTCGATGGGGTTTTGTCTGGAAGCTGATTTGCTCAACCTTCTGCAGATTAAGATGCCCATGAAAACCATTACCATCAGCTTGCAGGTTATAGAAACCTTCGGCCACGCTGCCTCGGGGAAAAGGACCGCCAAACTCAAACACACTACCACCATGAATCACGATAGTAGTCATCGGGCCCCAATCACAGATCTGTTCCAGTAATTGTTGGGCATTTTGTCCCGGCATTATTGAGACTGGTGTTACTGCTGGTTCCTGTTGCATAAATCTACTCCGCATTAGAACTGATAGCGTACTGCCAATCTTACATCACGTCCCGGCATATACAGCTCTTGAAACGCCACTCGGTAATATTGATCAGTCAGGTTATTGAGGCTGAGATCCAACTTAAGGTTGGGCATAGTGACAGGCTCCCATGTGGCATAGATATCGGCCAGGGTATAACGATCATAATCACGACTATCTTCAGAAGGTGTACGATTCTGCGCCTCGATATGACTGACCCTCAGCCCGGTTTTTACACTGCGATTAACAAAACGCTGGCTCAGATCCAATACCCATTTATCTGCCGGAATACCACTAATTTTCTCACCTGTTTGTTTATCTTCACCACGGGTCTGTCCGTAAGACAATGCAGCAATTTCAATAGGCACTCCATAATTAAATGTCAGCTCAAAGCCCTTTAATCGAGCATCATCAATGTTGTTATAGGTGGTGTGGCCCGCATCTATACTGAAAAATGGGGGAAAAGGTAAGGATGAGAAAACAGGGTTATCAACTGTTTGTTCAATAAAATTATCGATATTGTTATAAAACAATGCCGCATTGATACCAAAGCGATCATGTTGGGTAAAGACATTCTGCGTATTAAAGTCAGCAATGAATTCAATATTTTGAGATTCTTCTGGTTTTAAATCAGCATTGGGAATAAAGGTATTACAGGCACTAGAAGTAATACAAAAATGTGTACCAGTGGTGTAGAGCTCTTCTGCTGTCGGTGCACGGAAGGCTTCATCGTAACGTAATGTCAGATTCAGTTTGTCGGTTGTCTGCCAAACCAAAGCCACTGAAGGTGAAAACGCATTATCACTACGATCATTATTTAAATTTTTTGCTTCAGTACTGAAATAATCATAACGCCCACCAAGTTCCAGCCGCCATGCCTCGGCAAACGGAATATGCACTTCGGTAAACGCCCCCCAAACTTCGGTTGTGGCATTTGGTGGTGTAGGACGATTTAACCCACCACGGCTACTGGTTAATTTATCCTGGTAACCATCAACACCATAGATAAAACTAATATTGCCCAGCTCAGTTCGGTTATTCAGATTTAAGCCAAGCGTTTCAATCTCAGTCCGATCAGCACGTCGATCTGATAAGCGATATTCCTGCATCTCGGTATTGTTCCAATACAACATCAACTGAGCATTAAGCCAGTCACTATCGGGATTGAGGCGATAATCCACCGAAGCATGATCGGTCTGGTTTTGACGGTTAATCATAAAGTTTGATGAATCTACCTCGGCAGCGCCATTGGAGGGGATCTCACCATTTACTTCAGAACTTCGCAGGTTAAATGTCGCAGTTTGAGCATCATCAATAAACCAGTCCACTTTGGCCATCAGGCCTTTATCACGTGCTGCAGAGCCCTCCAGATTATTACCATTGCCCAACTCTGTTTCATTACCATCACGATAAAAACTGGAAACTAGCCAGTCGAGATTCTCAAAGCGTCCAGCCAGTGCCGCTGTGGTCAACCATTTATCACTGTTGCTGTGATATCCCTGTTTGACAAAACCGCCAAAGTCTCTGGTACCCAGCAGATCAGCTGCATGAATCGTGTTTTGTGAAATCACGCCACCCAGCGCGCCAGAGCCCCATAAGGCACTGCTCGGTCCTTTCACTACTTCAACACTTTTGATTAATTCCGGGTCCAGAAAATAGGTCGGGCGATGGCCTGACATAAAGTTTTGTCTGACCCCATCCACCAGCTGTAACACCTGAGTATCTCCCAAGCCACGGATATTTACATTCTGCACATCTTCTCTTGGACCACCACTCAGCGTGACATTGGGTAGATGGGCAACTGTTTGGGGCACAGAAGTCGCCTGAATTTGTTCCAATTCAGCTTTATCAATCACTGTGATATTACGACTTGGTGTTACAGATTGCTCTGCATTACGTGTGGCAGTGATCTTGATTTCTTCCATTTCCAGTGGAGATTGAGCATAACTGTTAGACGTTATCAGTGGGCCAATTAGAAGCACAGACTGAATCAGCGTGGTTAGGGTTTTACGTTGAGTGTTCATCATTTCCTCAGCAGAAAATAGCGCCTAAAAAAGCAACTTGTTCAAAAAAGTTGATTTGCAGCAATCAAAAGCTGCAATTAGGCTGGAAAATTATCACACTCCACACTTCATGTAAATAATAACCATTATCATTTAGATTTAGCTTAACAAATTATTTATTTGTGGTTAAACTTCGTTACTTGCTTCTGTTGCTCGTGATGTCCGAGCGCACAACTAATCTAAATCTGCGTTTGGAGTTAGTCATGTCTCAATTTGTACTTTCTCGTTTTTATCTGAGAAAACTATTTTACGGCGTTTTACTGCTGTGCAGTGGTCAATGTGCCGTGGCTGAACCGGTTAACGCTGAGAGAATTATCAGCGTCGATAGTAATGCCACTGAAATTTTGCTGGCGTTAGGCGTTGGCCCGCAAATTATTGCTATCGATATCACCAGTGAGCCATTACTTAACGACCAAAATGTCGAAAAGCTTGGCTATCATCGCGCCTTGTCAGCCGAAGCAATTTTGTCGTTACAGCCAGACTTGATTGTGGGCAGCGACCATACTGGACCTGCTTCCACCCTGAAAGCGATTGAAAATACACAGATCAGCTTTATCCAACTGAATAGTCCAGAAACCATTGCTGAGTTGAACAACAATATCCGTCAATTGGCCAAGGCGCTGGCTCGTGAAAAAAACGGTGAGCAGTTAATAGACGATCTTCAAACCTTGGAAACCTCCATCGTCCAACACCTCAATGGATCTACTTTAAAAATGGTGTTTCTATTGGATCTCAATGATCGTGGTTTGTCACAGGCTGGCACAGACACGGTCGGTAACGCGTTGATTAGAGTGCTTGATGGCCACAATATAAGCGAATTTAATGGTTATCAGTCAGTTTCGCTAGAGTCTATTCTGGCGATGAATCCTGATGTCATTATGGTTGGCAGACGTGGTAATGGGGCCCCTGAAACGGAACAATTATTGACACGTTATCCTTTACTGAAAAACACCTCTGCCGGTCAAACAAAACGCATTATCAGTATTGATGCCAGTAAGTTAATTGCTGGTTTAAGCATAACCGCCGTGCAACAAGCCGATCAGCTGGCAACCATCATTTACTCCTCAGCAAAATGAGTTATGCCAAATATTTACCTGCCAGCCTGCATGGCTGGCGGCGGAGTATCTGGCTAGTGATGAGTCTATTGTTGCTGGTAAGTGTGTTGCTATCGATCATGCTTGGGCCAATGACGCTACCTGCCAAACAAAGTTTATTGAGTATTCTAGACAGATTATTCGGTAGTGATTTCAGTCAGTTAAATGCCTTTCAAACCGCCATTATCTGGGAGTTACGTTGGCCACGAACCCTACTCGCCATCTTTATCGGTGCTTTATTAGCCCTTTGTGGTGCCGTCACCCAGGGACTATTCCGTAACCCTTTAGCTGATCCCGGCATTATTGGTGTCTCGTCTGGTGCAGGACTTGGTGCGGCCATTGCCATCGTGTTGTTACCAGCTTCACTCAGTTATCTAACGACTCCGGTAGCTGCATTTCTTGGCGGTTTGATAACCACCTTACTGGTTTATCGGCTGGCGCAATCACAAAATGGTGGTACCTCGGTATTGATCCTGTTGCTTGCGGGCGTGGCGATCGCCGCGTTCAGCGGTGCAATTATTGGCTTTATGACCTATATCGCCAGTGATATGGCATTACGCGAGCTGACTTTGTGGGGTATGGGTTCGTTGAATGGCGCAAACAGCATATCGATTTGGCTGTCGGCACTGACCTGTCTTGGTCTATTGATGTTTTACCAAACTCAGGCACCGGCATTAAATGCCTTTCTGTTGGGTGAAGCCGAAGCCCGCCATCTAGGAATTAATGTCGAAAAATTAAAACTGCAATTGATTGTGGTCACCGCAATCGGCATTGGCATTGCCGTTTCAGCCTCCGGCATTATCGGCTTTATCAGTCTGGTGGTGCCACATCTGGTGCGTATGACCATGGGCCCGGACCACCGATTATTACTACCACTATCGGCGCTCACTGGGGCGGTTTTATTACTGATGGCAGATATTGGCGCCAGGGTGATATTAGCTCCAGCGGAATTACCGGTAGGTTTAGTAACCGCATTAATCGGTGCGCCTTTCTTTGCTTTTTTGCTGATCCAACAACGTAAACGACTCAGTACATTATAAGCCTGCCTATGCTCTTTATCGAAAATCTACTTGTAACTCATGAACATCGACAAATTCTAAGTTTGCCAAAAGCAAGTTTGGTTTCCGGTGAGCTGGTGGCAGTTTTAGGTCCCAATGGGGCAGGTAAATCCAGTTTAATCAAAACTATCTGTGGAGAGTGGTCTGCCAATCAAGGCCAGATATATCTGCATAATAAATCGTTACAGCAATGGTCCAGACAACAACTGGCCAAACATCTTGGCGTATTACCTCAGGCCAGTCAGTTATCGTTTCCATTTAAAGCTCAAGAAGTTGTCGCAATTGGCGCTACCCCACTCAGTCTGAAGCGTCGTGATATTGATAATGCCGTTCAAAAATGGATGCAAGCCACCGATACCTGGCAATTTGCCGACAGAATTTACACCAGCTTATCGGGCGGTGAACGACAACGGGTACAATTGGCCCGAGTGTTATTGCAATTGTCTCAGGCGGAACATGCGCCATTGTTATTGCTTGATGAACCAACTTCAGCCCAAGATCTTGGTCAGCAACATCAGTTATTGAATTTGGTAAAATCGCTTTGTCAGAAAAATGGCTTCGCAGTGATCAGTATTTTGCATGATCTGAACCAAGCGAGTCGGTATGCTGACAAAGTGTGGCTTTTACATCAGGGTGAACTCGTCGCCCAGGGATCACCACCGCAGGTGCTTCAACCTGAAACAGTAATGAAAATATGGGGTTATCAGCCGGAGCTGTTTTTCAACAGCCAGGGCCAGCAAATACTGGTCTAATGCCTGCACAAGATCTCGTTGCATTGCTGCCTACCGACCGTAAAGAATTGATTAACATCCATGAGCACAGAAACCAGCTATCAGCTTAAAGGCATACTCAAACAAGCGTTGAGTTACAAAAAGCATCTGATAAAAGCCAACTTGATCGCATTTATTGCCACTATCTGCGCAGTTCCTGTGCCGTTATTACTACCGATAATGGTAGATGAAGTCCTGCTGAATCAGCCAGGCGCTGCCGTCGCATTTATTTCCTCATTCACACCAGAAGAGTGGCATGGGCCAATTCTGTTTATCAGCGCCATGTTAATTCTGACGCTGGTATTACGTTTGGCCTCATTGGTTTTAAACGTGTTGCAATCACGCTATTTCACCATTATTGCCAAACGCATTACCTTTCGAATTCGCCGCCAGCTGATCAAACGGCTGGGCAAAATCGCCATTAGTGAATACGAAACCCGTGGCAGTGGTGGTATCTCCTCACATTTTGTCACTGATATCGAGGTCATTGATAACTTTATCGGCAACACTATCAGTCGTTTTATCGTGGCGGTGCTGAGTATTATCGGTACTGCGGTGATTCTACTGTTTCTGCACTGGCAACTGGCTTTATTGATTCTGTTTATGAATCCACTGGTGATTTATTTCACTATGCGAGTAGGCAAACAAGTTAAAGACCTGAAGAAAAATGAAAACACTGCCGTAGAGATTTTTCAGCAAAGTCTGACTGAAACGCTCGATGCCATTCAGCAGATCCGTGCCGCCAACCGTGAAAAACATTACTTTCTAAGGGTTATCGATCGTGCTCGAGGAGTGCGAGTACATGCCACCAGTTACGCATGGAAAAGTGATGCGGCAAATCGTATTTCCTTCGTTATTTTTCTGTTTGGTTTTGATGTGTTTCGCGCTGTCAGCATGTGGATGGTGGTTTTTTCTGATCTGAGTATCGGCCAGATGTTTGCGGTGTTTGGCTATCTTTGGTTCATGATGGGACCAGTGCAGGAAGTGTTGAATATTCAGTATGCGTATTACGCGGCTGGCGCGGCAGTTTCCAGATTGAACAAATTATTTTCGTTAAAGCAGGAAGTAGTTTATCCAGCCAAAACCAATCCGTTTGTTGATGGCCAAGCCAGCAGTATTCGCATTGAAAATCTGCATTTTAGTTATGACGAAAATAATCTGGTGCTCAGTGGTGTCTCTTTGGAAATCAAAGCCGGCGAAAAAGTGGCTTTGGTTGGAGCTAGCGGTGCCGGAAAATCCACGTTGGTCAATGTGTTGCTGGGTTTGTATCCAGCCGATAAAGGCATGGTGTATTTCAATGATGTGCCGGTCAGTGATATTGGCTTGGAAGGCGTACGAGAGCATGTGGCAACAGTGTTACAACATCCGGCGCTATTTAACGATTCAGTGCGGGAAAATATTACGCTGGGACGTCATTATTCTGATGAGGCTATCTGGCAGGCGATTCAAACCGCACAGATTGAGGATGTCATTCAAGCTATGCCGAAAGGTCTGGATACCCTAATTGGACGTTCAGGTGTCAAACTCTCAGGCGGACAACGTCAACGACTTGCTGTGGCACGCATGGCATTAATGAATCCAAGCGTAGTAGTACTAGATGAAGCCACCTCGGCACTCGATAGCAATACCGAACATCATCTGCATATTGCCTTGGCGGATTATCTGAAAAACCGCACAACCATAATCATCGCGCATAGGTTAAGTGCTGTTCGCCAGGCAGATCGCATTGTGGTGTTTGATGGCGGTGAAATCATTGCTGATGGTGATCATGACAGTCTGATTCAGCAACATGGCATTTATCAGAAACTCTATGCTCAACAGATTTAGTTTATTTAGAATTAACCACAGAGACACAGAGAGCACAGAGATTTAAAAAATATATCCGCAGATTACGCAGATTTGCACAGATTAATTAGCCGTTTTTCTTAGTGTTTATCTTGTATTTCAGAAACAAGGTAGAGCTGACAAGCGGATTATAAAAATGTTGGTTAGAAAAATAAGCTATGTATCAGCAGGCTTATAGCCTGCAAATACATATTTAAGAATCTGCGGATAAAATAATCACATCAATCCTAGAGCTTTCTCCGTGCACTCTGTGTCACTGTGGTTAGTTTTTTTAATCCCTTAGCGACGTTTTAACTGCTCAACATCACGCACTGCGCCTCTGGCCGCAGAGGTGGTCAGGGCCGCATAAGCCTGGAGAGCAACACTCACTTTACGATCGCGATTAACCGGTTTCCAGGCCATTTCGCCACGCTGTTCCATATGAATACGTCTGTCTGCCAACTGGGCATCAGTCAATTCAACATTGATGCTGCGGCCAGGAATATCGATATGAATAATATCGCCTTCATCGACCAGGCCGATGTTGCCGCCTTCCGCAGCTTCGGGAGAAGCATGTCCAATGGATAAACCGGACGTACCACCGGAGAATCGTCCATCAGTTAGCAACGCACACAGTTTGCCGAGTCCTTTGGATTTCAAATAACTGGTCGGGTACAACATTTCCTGCATACCCGGCCCGCCTTTCGGGCCTTCATAACGAATCAATACCACATCACCGGCTTGTATCTGCTCAGTCAAAATAGCCGTCACAGCATGATCCTGAGATTCAAAAATTCGCGCCGGACCGGAAAATTTCAAAATTGATTCATCCACACCAGCCGTTTTAACAATGCAGCCCTCTTCAGCCAAATTACCGTATAAAACAGCCAAGCCGCCGTCTTTACTGTAAGCATTTTCAATATTGCGGATACAGCCATTTTCACGATCTACATCTAATGATGGCCAACGGCAGTCTTGACTGAAAGCCGTTTGGGTTGGAATACCCGCAGGACCAGCCAGATAACGTTGTAGCGCTGGTTCATGATCGGTGCGAGCGACATCCCATAATGCTAAACCTTCGGCTAGGGTTTTACTGTGAACAGTTGGAACATCAGTATGCAATAAACCGCCCGCTGCCAACTCTGACAGAATGCCCACAACACCACCGGCACGGTGCACGTCTTCCATATGATATTTGTTGGTAGCCGGTGCGACTTTGCAAAGATTGGGGATCTTACGCGACATCCGGTCAATGTCCGCCATGGTGAAATCTACTTCACCTTCATGCGCGGCAGCCAGCAAATGTAAAACCGTGTTGGTCGAACCGCCCATCGCAATATCCAAGGCAATGGCGTTTTCAAATGCCGCTTTGCTGGCGATTGAACGCGGCAACACATCTTCTTCATTATTTTCGTAATAACGTTTGGCCAAATCGACGATACGGCGACCTGCTTCCAGAAACAGTTCACGGCGATCAGCATGGGTTGCCAGTAAAGAACCATTGCCAGGAAGCGACAAGCCCAAAGCTTCTGTAAGACAGTTCATTGAGTTGGCTGTGAACATGCCGGAACATGAACCACAAGTTGGGCAAGCACTACGCTCGACTTGGGCGACATCTTCATCGCTAACATTGTCATCTGCCGCCTGTACCATGGCATCGACCAAATCGAGTTTTACATCCAAACCTGCCAATTTAGTTTTACCGGCTTCCATCGGACCACCGGAAACAAATACCACCGGGATATTTAGACGCAATGCCGCCATCAACATGCCTGGAGTAATTTTGTCACAGTTGGAAATACAGACCAGCGCATCAGCGCAATGGGCATTAACCATATACTCAACCGAGTCGGCGATAATTTCACGCGACGGCAGACTGTAAAGCATGCCGCTATGACCCATGGCGATACCATCATCGACCGCAATGGTGTTGAATTCTTTCGCAACACCACCTACACGTTCAATTTCACGCGCGACTAACTGACCGAGATCTTTTAGGTGAACATGACCTGGCACAAACTGTGTGAATGAGTTCGCAATCGCTATAATAGGTTTGCTGAAATCATCATCCTTCATGCCGGTGGCCCGCCATAAAGCACGAGCGCCCGCCATATTCCGGCCGGCTGTAGAAGTTTTTGAACGATATTCAGGCATTGATTCTCTCCAACAAAATTCAGACTGGTGTGCGATCTGCAACAATATAAACTCACCAGATTATTCGAGAGATTTTACACGCAACTTGGCAAGCATGTTGAGACTACGATAAAAAGACATTATGAATTCATCATCACAACAACCAACTGACGCGCATTTCGCTACCACAACTTCGTGGTTCAGGGCCGCTGCGCCCTATATTCATGCGCACAGTGGTGCGACATTTGTTATTGCATTTGATGGTGAAACTGTCGCAGCGGATAACTTTGATCATCTGATTCACGATCTGGCGATACTCAATAGCCTGGATATCCGACTGGTGTTGGTTTTCGGGGCCCGCCCTCAAATTGAAGCGAAATGTGAAAAGCTTGATATAGCTGTGAAATATCATCGCGGCTTGCGGATAACTGATGATGCCAGTCTTCAAGTTGCTCGTGCTGTTGTAGGTGATTTACGCATCGCCATTGAATCCAAACTCTCTTTTGGTTTGCCACACACACCGATGGCCGATTCACGGATCCGTTGCGTTAGTGGCAATCTGGTGACAGCGCGCCCTGCCGGTATTATTGATGGTATTGATCTGGGACATACCGGCGAAGTCAGACGTATTGATGCTGAAGGTATTCAACAACAATTAAGCAATGGCAATTTAGTGTTGCTGCCGCCTTTAGGCTATTCGCTTACTGGTGAGATCTTTAATTTATCAGCCGAAGCCATCGCTACTGCTGTTGCCAGCAGATTGCAGGCTGATAAACTGATTTTTATTGGCCAAAGCAATGCTGAACTGCCGCGTGAAATTACTCTGCAGCAAGTCAAAGATTATGATCATCCATCGCTAAATGCTGCGGTCACGGCCTGTGAAGCCGGTGTCTGCCGGGTGCATTTATTAGATAGATCTGTTGATGGCGCGCTGTTACAGGAATTATTCAGTCGTGACGGTGTAGGCACATTGATTAGTGCTACCTCTTTTGAAACCACTCGGCAGGCCACTATTGAAGATGTCGGCGGCATTCTGGAATTATTACAACCACTGGAACAGAGCGGTGTGTTGGTCAAACGTTCTCGGGAATTGCTGGAACGGGAAATTGAACATTTCACCGTGATGGAGCGTGATGGCACGGTAGTGGCCTGTGCTGCTTTATATCCCTATCCGGAGAATAACGCTGCAGAATTAGCCTGTATGGCGATCTCAACCGATTATCGGCATCAAGGTCGTGGCAAACAGTTATTAAATGTCTTGGAAAAACAAGCCAAAGCGGCTGGCTGGACAAGTTTGTACGTTCTGACGACTCAAACTGCACACTGGTTTATTGAACATGGCTTTCAACCATCTGCCATTAGTGACTTACCGATGCAAAAGCAGGCTTTATACAATTATCAACGTAATTCCAGCGTATTTAAAAAAATGCTGGCTTAACTTTTAGAATCCGGCTTACCGGCACGTTTTCGATATTCGGGAAACAATAACGGGGCAAATTCGTGGAGGGCTTTTTCATACACCCGACGTTTGAAAAATACGATTTCCTCGACCGGGGTCCAATAATCGACCCAGCGCCAATCATCGAATTCGGGTTTGTCATGCAGATCCAGCCGCACATCGGTTTCATCACCAGTAAAACGCATTAAAAACCAACGTTGTTTCTGACCGATACACAATGGTTTGTTGCCATAACGAAGATAACGTTTAGGCAGGCGATAACGCAGCCAGCCACGAGTGGTGGCCAACAATTCGACATGTTCACGCCCCAGACCGATTTCTTCCGTCAATTCACGGAAAGCAGCCTGTTCTGGCGTTTCATTAAATTTAATGCCGCCCTGAGGAAACTGCCATGAGTCATGTTGAGCACGTTGTGCCCACAACACTTGGTTGAGATCATTGCAGAGGATTATCCCCACATTGGCTCTAAAGCCATCTTTGTCTATCACGGTTCAATCTCTCGCCGGGGGCAACGGTAAGTACGGGCCGCCAGCATAATTATTTATAATAAGTTTAGATTAGTGAATGAGACATGAGGATGCAACGCATTTTGTCTTACAATACGCACTCATTTTATCGGGACATGACCAGTTACAATGGCTTTAGCAATATTTGATTTAGACAATACCTTACTCGGCGGAGACAGTGATTATTTGTGGGGGCGCTATTTGGCGGAAAATAGCATCGTTGATCCGCAGAGCTATCACGACACCAATCTGGCTTTTTATCATGACTATCAGTCTGGACAGCTGGATATCAATGCTTTTCTGCAGTTTGTGTTTGAACCGCTAGCCAAAAACAGCATGCAGGATCTGCTCAACTGGCGCGCTGATTACCTGCAACAAAAAATCCTGCCGATTATTCTGCCAAAAGGTCGTGATTTAATTGAACATCACCGCCAGCAAGGTGACATTCTGCTAATCATCACCGCGACTAATAGTTTTTTGACCACGCCCATTGCTGAACTGTTAGGTATCGACAACCTGATTGCCACTGATCCTGAAATGATCGATGGGCGCTATACCGGCCAAGTGCTGGGCGTACCCTCATTCCAGCATGGCAAGGTAGTTCGTTTAAAACATTGGTTGTCTGAACATCAACATGATCTTCAAGGCAGTTATTTTTACAGCGATTCTCATAATGATCTGCCATTACTGGAGCAGGTCGACACGCCTATCGCGGTAGACCCCGATGACAAATTGGCGGAAGTTGCACGTCAACGCGACTGGAAAATTCTCAGTCTGCGTGAATAATTGCTACAATTCGGGGTTTTAATCACTTAAATTCAGGCCGGCAATTATGGAATGGGAAGTTGTTATCGGGTTAGAGATCCACGCCCAACTTGCAACCAAAACAAAAATTTTCTCCGGAGCAGCCACTGCTTACGGTGCGGCACCCAACACTCAGGCATGTGCAGTTGATCTGGGCTTGCCGGGCGTGCTGCCGGTGTTGAACAAAGAAGCCGTACGAATGGCGGTTAAATTTGGTCTAGCCGTTGATGCTGAAATTGCTGATCGCTCGGTGTTTGCCCGTAAAAACTATTTCTATCCAGACTTACCTAAAGGCTATCAAATCAGCCAGTTTGAATTGCCAGTGGTTGGCAAAGGCCAAATCACGATAGAAATGGAAGATGGCAGCGAGAAAATTGTCGGCATCACCCGCGCCCATCTTGAAGAAGACGCGGGTAAATCCTTACATGAAGATTTTCACGGTCAAACCGGTATTGATTTAAATCGTGCCGGTACGCCATTGCTGGAAATAGTTTCTGAGCCGGATATGCGCAGCGCTAAAGAAGCCGTTGCCTATATGAGAAAAATCCACTCCTTGGTGCGCTATCTGGAAATCTGTGACGGCAATATGCAGGAAGGCTCATTCCGCTGTGATGCCAACGTTTCCGTACGTCCTAAAGGTCAGGAAAAATTCGGTACCCGTGCTGAGCTGAAAAATATTAACTCGTTCCGCAATGTAGAACGCGCCATCAATATCGAAGTTGAACGGCAGATTGATGTGATTGAATCAGGCGGTACCGTCGTCCAGGAAACTCGCTTGTATGACGCTGATAAAAATGAAACCCGCTCCATGCGCAGTAAAGAAGAGGCTAACGACTACCGTTACTTCCCGGATCCTGATTTATTGCCATTAGTATTGGATAAAGGACTGCTCGACCAGGTCCGCGCCACGTTGCCAGAACTGCCGAATGAAAAACGCGATCGTTTCGTCAATGAGATGGGGTTATCCAAATACGATGCCAGTGTGCTGACCAGCAGCCGCGAACTGGCTGATTATTTTGAAGCCGTATTGGCCGCCACTGGCAATAAAGATCCAAAGCAATGTGCCAACTGGGTTATCGGTGATCTTTCCGGTGCGTTGAATAAAGCTGGCTTGGAGATCACTGAATCTCCAGTTTCTGCCCAGCAGCTTGGCAGTGTGTTATTACGTATTCAGGACAACACCATCTCTGGCAAGATCGCCAAGCAAGTATTTGAAGCCATCTGGAACGGTGAAGGCGCTGATGCTGATGCGGTCATCGAAGGCCAGGGTCTTAAACAAGTAACCGATACCGGTGCTATTGAAATAATGATTGATGAAGTGATTGCCGCTAATCCAGAGCAATTACAACAATATCGTGATGGGAAAGAGCAAGTATTCGGCTTTTTTGTCGGACAAGTGATGAAAGCTTCAAAAGGTAAAGCCAATCCAGGTCAGGTGAATGATATTCTCAAACAAAAGCTAGCCGGCTAGCTGTTTGGCTTAAGAACCAGAAAGCCCTGTCGCAACGATGTGTTCAGGGCTTTTTTATGCTCCGGATTTGTGCAAATCAGTTCACATTTTGAATTAAGCTACTCCCAGTATTCGGTGAACTGATGTAGTATCGGCTGAGGTTTTTGAACACATCTAACAAGGACGCTAATGATTCATTTAAATTTCAGGATGTTAGGTTTACGCAAATGAAGTTTGTACAAGAACATCTACCCTCTAAGAGTGGGTTTAATAAACTCCCCTCAACATCGACGTTGAGTGAAGCGAACTGGGTTTTAGTTTTCGGTTCGGTTAATCGTTTTAGCGAACGTAACTTTGCCAGTCAGATACAAAAACGCTATCCCAATGCACAGATCATTGGTTGCACCACATCAGGTGAAATCACTGAAGACGGCGTGTTTGATGACAGCGTACATATTACCGCCATGCATTGGCAGCGCAGTCAGTTGCGATTTATCTGCAAACCGGTAAACAGCATGGAACAGTCTCATGCATTGGGTGCCCAAATTGCCAACGAATTAATCGCCCCAGATTTGAAAGGCGTTTTTGTGCTCAGTGATGGACTTAATGTAAACGGCTCAGAACTGGTGGAGGGATTACAGGAAGTATTACCCAACATCCCCATTACTGGCGGTCTGGCCGGCGATGATGCCAAATTTAACAAGACATTGTTACTGAATAATGATCAAATCAAAGATCGTATAGTGATAGCTGTGGGTATTTACGGTAAAGACGCTATTGTGACCAGCGGTGCATTAGGTGGCTGGAAACCTTATGGCCCGCCAAGACGTATTACTAAGTCTATCAAGAATGTCGTTTATGAAATGGACAACAAACCGGCCTTACCACTTTATAAAATGTATATCGGCTACTATGCCAGCGAACTGCCCTCCTCGGGGATGAATTTTCCTTTCGCCATCATGGATGACAAAAACGTCAACGTGATTCGAACTTTGCTGTCGATAAATGAAAAAGACAATAGCTTGACGTTTGCCGGCAATATTGCTGAAGGATCCACAGTACGTTTTCTAAAATCCGATCATGATCAACTTGTCGCCGGAGCCAGCGATGCCGCCCGGCAGATTTTATTGAAAAAAGTGGATATCAACGATAAAGCTTTAGCTATCTGTGTCAGTTGTGTGGGCCGTAAACTGGTGATGGAAGATCAGGTTGCAGATGAGGTTTATGCAGTGCAGCGTCTCCTGGGAATGCAAACGGGTATCACCGGCTTTTACTCCAACGGAGAAATCTGTTCCGGCGAGGACGATAGTCACAGTCAGTTACATAACCAGACCATGACTATCGCTTATTTAAGCGAACATAACGCCTAACATTAAGCTGGCATATCTTCTATGCCAGCTCTCTTGCCGCAGCTAACAAGGCTAGTCGCGCGATAACGCCATAGGCATAAAACCGGTTAGGTTCGGCATCAGGTTTATCAAATTTGTCCGGTGTAATACATGATTGGGCAAATGCTAATGGCTCGAAGTGCATTCCCGGCGCATTAAGATTTTCATCAATGCCGCGGCCTGTATGCACACGATAAAATCCACCAATAACAAAATGATCCATCATATAAATAACCGGTTCCGCAACAGCTTGGTCATCACCCAGCGTTTCAAATGTATACACCCCTTCCTGGACTAATACATTATCGACAACCAATCCTTCTTTGGCTGAAGACATCTTAGTGCGTTGTTTGCGATTCAGATTCAAAAGCTCATCAGCACTTTTAACCATCATAATGCCCATACCGTAAGTACCGGAATCAGCCTTCACCACCACAAAGGGTTCGCGGTCAATTCCGTATTGATCGTATTTATTCTGAATTGCAGTGAGCAATGTATTTACATTGCGCGCCAAACATTCCATGCCACTGCGTTCCATAAAATTAACTTCGCCGCATTGCAATGTCAGAGGTGAGACCAACCATGGATCAATATCAAGCTGTCATCGATGACCATCACCTTAA
>JAMDEF010000119.1 GCA_023488305.1 Gammaproteobacteria bacterium
ATCAACTGAATATTGATCTACAGGTCCAGTGACAGTGGTAAGCAGACTGGTTGTGGTGATATCGCCATTACTATGCATTTTGGAAAATAAAGGCAGAATATCGACGCGGGCTTGTTGATTACCAAGAATATTCACTCTTGCCTGAAAGCCATTATCCAGTTGAATGTACTGTGTCGTTTCTTGAACAGCAATACCACCATGAGGGTAAAAAATAAGTTGTTGCTGGTTATCGGCGACTGCCCGGCCCATTTGTATATCAATCGGCTGACCGGCAATACCTCGTGCCTGATATTGTTGATCCCGTTCACGACTATCTTGAGTTGACCAGCGTTTTATTTGTACAGATGAATTTTGCGGATCCTGTAAATCAATATTCAGTTGATCATCAGCAAATCGTTGATCGTTGAGTTGTTGTTGGGTACGCAGCACCGTAACAGTCAGGCTTTGCTGCCGGCTATCCAGCTGTTTGACCAGTTGTTCAATTTCTTGAAAGCTTTGTGAAGAGCTTTTAATAATCAATAGATTATCGTGACCATTGATAGTGGTGTAATTGTCCACCATCGGTTCGAGCATTGGCAATATTTCTGCCGCCAGTCGATGTTGCAAGGTAATGGTTCTGATTTGATCGGCATAAGCAGGTATCGTCAGCAATAAAAATGCTATCGAATAGATAATTTTCATAATAAAAACCGCCTTGTCGCCACATCAGCTGAGCTGTGATTCCAGCATTCTTCAAATTGTTGTTTAAGTTCACGTACCGTCAAGGGATCATGCATATTTGCCTGTCCCAGATAACGTTGATTATTCAGACAACGTAAATAGCCAGAATCATCCACCAACAGCACAATATTTTTAGGCCGTTGGTGTTTATCTGACAAAATATGCACGCTGATCGAGCTGGTGAGCTTGGAAACTAACGGTAACAGTCGGTGTGAATTAATGATGCTGCTTTGGGTTTCATCTACCAAAAATCTAATCTTTGACCGGCGACTACTTATACAAAGCTGTTTGATGCATTCAATAATCGCTAAGTTGTCGAGCAAGGTTGAATCCAGTTGGCTACCGAGAAAACAAATTTCGCGCTGAGCTGATTCCACCAATGCCAAGGCAGCCGCAGCCGCCTCATGTTTACCATCAAACGCAATGATTTGATTAGCATCGGCATTGGTGTTTCGGTCAGTCATCTAGCAGTTTTTTGCCTGTTCAATGGCATTGCCGATGTAGCTGGCAGGCGTCATATCTTTTAAAGAAAATTTGGCGGCATCAGGCAAATCCAGCGTATCGATAAACTCGTGCATGATTTGTTTATTGACTCGTTGGCCGCGAGTTAACTCTTTAAGTTTTTCATAAGGATTTTCAATGCCATAGCGACGCATCACGGTTTGAATTGGCTCGGCTAGTAACTCCCAGTTGGCATCCAAATCTGCCGCCATCGCATCTGGAGCTGCTTCGAGTTTGCTGATACCTTTCAATGCAGAGCTGTAAGCCAATAAAGAATGAGCAAAGCCAACGCCGATATTACGTAATACAGTTGAATCCGTCAGATCTCGCTGCCAGCGGGAAATAGGCAGTTTCATCGCCATATGATCAAAAGTTGCATTGGCAATACCTAAGTTACCTTCCGCATTTTCAAAATCAATCGGATTCACTTTGTGTGGCATGGTGGAAGAGCCAATTTCACCTTTTACGGTTCTTTGTTTGAAGTAACCAATCGAAATGTAGCTCCAGACATCACGACAAAAATCGATCAGCACAGTGTTAAAACGAATCATTGCCTGGAATAATTCGGCCACGTAATCATGTGGTTCAATCTGAGTGGTGTATTTGTTCCAACGCAGACCCAATCCAGTGACAAACGCATTGGCCATCATTGGCCAGTCGATATTCGGGTAGGCAGCATAATGGGCATTATAGTTACCAACTGCGCCGTTCATTTTGCCGTAAAGCAATACGGCGGCTACATGCGTACGTTGCAGTTCCAAGCGTTTTACGACATTAGCTAACTCCTTACCCAACGTAGTTGGAGAAGCAGGTTGACCGTGTGTGCGTGACATCATCGGCGTTTCAGCTTGTTCCAAAGCCAGTTTCTTTAATGCACCAATCAGTGTGTCCATTTCCGGTAGAATGACCTGTTCGCGGGCATTTTTAAGCATGATGCCGTAGGCGGTGTTATTGATGTCTTCCGAGGTGCAGGCAAAATGCACAAACTCATTTACCGCATCAAGTTCTGCATTATTTTTGAATTTACGTTTGATGAAGTACTCAACCGCTTTAACGTCATGGTTGGTCTCACGTTCGATAGCTTTGATTTCCGCCGCATCTTCAACTGAAAAATTGTTCATTAAATCATTAAGAAACTGTTCAGCCGTTTCGCTTAATTTTGGGACTTCCTGGATATCAGCATTAGCACCGAGTAAATGTAACCAGCGGCATTCAACTTCGACACGAGCTCGCAGCAAACCATACTCACTGAAATAGGGGCGTAAAGCCTTGGTTTTATCGGCATAACGACCATCAACTGGTGAGATGGCAGTAAGAGCTGTTAATTCCATGAAAACTCCATTAAAAATAAGCTGAAAATTGGCCGAAATTATAGCAGAATTTGGCTGTATTTCTGGCTTTTTCAACAATATCGTGATAATTTTGCGTTAAAATACCGCCCATCTTGGTTTTAACTTCGGAGCGTTTTCGTGCTGCAAGAATATCAAAAACATGTTGATGAGCGGGCTGCAGAGGGTTTGCCGGCTTTACCTTTAGATGCACAACAAGTATCTGACATTATCGAAGGGCTTAAACATCCAAAAAACGGGGACAGCGAAGCATTACTTGAATTACTGGTGCACCGTGTTCCACCCGGTGTGGATAAAGCAGCCTACGTAAAAGCTGGTTTTTTAACTGCAATTGCAAAACAGGAAACGCAATGTGATTTGATAACACCGGTTCGGGCGACTGAACTACTGGGCACGATGATGGGGGGCTATAACATCCATCCATTAATCGATTTACTGGATTATGACGCTACTGCTGAAGCCGCGCAGACAGCATTATCTAAAATCGTGATGGTGTATGACGCTTATCACGATATTGTTGAAAAAGCCAAAACCAATCCTCACGCAAAGCGCAT
>JAMDEF010000085.1 GCA_023488305.1 Gammaproteobacteria bacterium
TGCTGATGGGTGCTATTGTAAAAATTCATTGGGTCTTCTCCTTTTTGGTTTGGTCGCCTTCCAGTTTAGCCAAGCTGGCTAGACTGGGGAGAAGGCTCAATGAGTATCAAAGCTATTCGTACAAATCGGGCCGAAATCAAAGCTTTTTGGGACGCAAACGTAGATTATGAAAATGGAGATGCTGTACTAATTTCCGTGTGCCCAAGTAGAATCGAGCTCATTGCAGCGATTCTACTCTATAGGATAAACGTTGTTATGCATCATTTAAAACGGATATTTACACGACGCCAAGCAAAAATACTACCAGTTAATCTTCATGATTAAGGAACAAAACTTTGAAAGTACTTAATACTTTGTCCCCGTCGGAGCAACATGACAGTATTCATCGCAATATTGATGTTATTAATAATGTGGAGCAAGCTCACCTAGGGTGCGCTAAAATATTGGTTGGTGGATGTGGCAGCGTTGGTGGGAGCATAGTAGAACCGTTGACTCGGGCTGGGATGAGCCAATTTGTTCTAGCTGACCCTGAAAATTTTGATGTTACCAATCTAAATCGACAAGTATGTGTATTGAAGGATGTTGGCCGAAGGAAGGTCGATGTTGTTGCTGAACGAGCGAAAGCCATAAACCCAAATGTTGGGGTGGCAACATTTCCAGATGGTCTTACAGAACATAATATCTATTCGGCTTTTGAAGGAGTTAATGTTGTATTTGACGGCGTAGATGCTGGTGCCTCTCCGTGGATCAAATATCTGCTACACAAAATAGCGTGTGAACGGAGAATCCCAGTCCTATCAGGTTTTGATTTTGGTGGTAAGGCAGTTATTTACGTCTTCGATTATCGTCGATACAGAACACCATTCAATGGCCGTGCAACTGAACAGGCCCATAAAAATGGAGACTTAGTCGCGTCGTTGAAATGGTTAGGATATACCCAGTATCCTGCTGATTTTTTACCGATAATAGCCGATCGGCTTGTGACAAAAGCCCCTTGGCCACAAGTGTCGTATTGTGTTTTGGCAATGGGTGCGTTAGGGGTTCGAACTGTTATTGATGTTTTGATGGCTAGGCCTGTACCACATCGAGTTGCGTTTGACGTCCACATGGCCACAAGAAATCTTGGCGCTCGATGGATTGAGTATATCACTTGGCCCCTCAATCTGATGAGGGCATTTCGGACTTCTCGAAATTCCACGTTGATAAATGCTAAACCGGCATCAGAATCAGAAAACGACACCACAGTTCAGCATTTGGAGAAGTATCCGACACTTATGCTTGTACTGCAAACCATGATTCGTTCGCCGTCCCCTCATAATTGTCAGCCTTGGCGATTTAAAATTATAGGGCCTGATACTATTCAAATAGGTTGGGACAAATCTCGTCAACTTAAGTACATCGATCCAGACGGCTATGCGATTATGTATAGTCTGGGGTGCGCTCTAGAGGCAGCATCATCAATCGCGGATATTGAATTCAAGCCTTCGGAGAAATCAGACTTCTTTGCTGATGACTACTTTGTGGGGACAATGCGGATTAAAAAAATTGATGAACAGCTTTATACTTACTACAGGAATCTGAATCTTAAGCGATCAACAAACCGTTACAGTTATCTCCCCGTCGGACTTCCCGACTCCTTGAAACAAAATTGCATCGCAGCTTCTGAAGGGAGGGCTTCAGAAGTCACTTTTCTTGAAAACGCACCAGTAAAACTTAAGCAAACTGCAATTAAAGAAAAGTGACGACTATTTGGTGACGATTCATACTTTGATGAGCTAATGGATTTTATGCGACTTACTCCAAGTCAAGAAGTTAATAATCCAACGGGGTTTACCAAAGACTCACTAGCACTAACACGTGTAGAGACATTCTTTTTATATTTGGTAAAAAAATACAAATTTCTACGATGGCTCGCTACTCGGTTGGGTTTAAAAAAACTCATGGCTCGGGCATCAATAATGGCACTAGATAATTATGGCTCCTACATGCTTATTTCGACACGAGACTGGAGCGACTCAGGTCGATTCGATGTTGGTCGAACTATCATGAAAACCTGGCTAGAGCTAACTCAAGAAGATATAGCTTGCCAACCCGTGGATTTCCCTATTAGCAGTGAAGAAGGGCGTAAAACCATTAAACGACTATTTGGTGTTGATGATGGTGTTCGCCCCGTATTGTTAATGCGTCTTGGTAGAGCTAGCCGAACCCATGTTGCGATGAGCATAAGGAAACCGCTTGAGGATTTTATTGAGTTAGAGTTAAGTTCAGTGAGGAAGAAATAATATATGAAAACCCTGGTCATTGGTGCTACGGGGCAGTTAGGGTCGCGGATAGTACAGAAGCGTAATGAATTTATGACTGATACTAGAATTAAAGCATTCGTTCGTCCTTCGTCCGATTATAGCAAATTAAACTGTCAACCAGATGAGCTGGTATTTGGAGATCTAACTGACAAGCAGAGTCTAATTGAAGCTTGCACAGACGTTGATACTGTTATTGCTACTGCGACATTGGTATTTCCAAGGACAGAAGACCGTTTTGAGTCGGATGAGCGAATTGGATATAGCAATCTTATTGAAGCCTGTGAGGTATGCAAAGTTCAACAGATTATTTTTATATCTGTGGCTATACCAATGACAGATTATTTTATTCAACAATCCAAAACCTACGAGTTGAAAAGTTGGTGTGAAAACTTACTTATTAAGTCCCCTGTGAACCACACAATTATACGTTGTCCACTTTTTATGGACGATTATTTCGCATTGATAGGTAGCGAGATTCCTTTGGCCGGAGAAAGCCTCGCTACCATCAATCGCTCTGAAGGCTCAACGAAGCTACTGCGCTCCTTCATAAAGCGTTCAGTTGAAGACTATGGGCTTGCATTTGTACCAGGTAAGGCCGATAAACGCCAAGCGTTTATCGCTGTTGAAGACATTGCTAAATATTGCTTTAAGGTGAACCACAAGCCTGAATATTATAATCAGACTGTGACAATTGGTGGGCCAGAGGATCTATCTTGGCATGATGTATGTCAGATATATTCAAATCTGCTCGCTCGAAAAGTGCGGCCAATATCCCTGCCTGCACCGATTCTTTTTTTATTCTTAAAAATTATTAGCCCAT
>JAMDEF010000118.1:0-279 GCA_023488305.1 Gammaproteobacteria bacterium
GGGGGGAGATAATTCATGAGATCCGTCTTAAGTAGCACCTCATTTGGCTGGCGATTCAGAGTGCTGCCCTGATAATGCCGATAACCCTGGTTTGTCATCAAGGCAATAATCGCTTGCTCTAATTTATCCTCGTTAAACCTCATTCAAAAATCCTTTTATCAACCATTCATTGTGGTTGGCTAATCATGTGCATTATCAGGCGTATCAACACGGCTTTTTGTTTTGGATCAGACTCCGCCACTAACAGTGTCAATGCCGCAAGGCCAGTATCATTGATAA
>JAMDEF010000118.1:360-3111 GCA_023488305.1 Gammaproteobacteria bacterium
CCAGCCACAAAAGGATGATTTTTCACCACAAAATACAACAAATGTGCGGCTTTGCTCTCTATTGTCGGGTAGGCTGGCGCGCCAAATGCACTTTGATCCAAATTCCCAAAAATGCCATCAAGTCCGCTATCTCTTACCTTGGCAAACAAATCGGTAGCTTCACCGCGATGTATCAAATTTTGTTTTAGATGCTGTAATGCACTCATCGCTTCTGCAACCGTTGGTAGCCTGCCGCCACTCTCTCCGACAGGCTCTTCTAACAGCCCCTCATCGTAACGTTGCAACCATAAAAATGTCTGGGTGTATCGTGACACAATATCTACCAGACCTCGACCGGCATCACCACTGAGTTCTGGACTTTTAGCTGTTTTTTGAATCAAGTTCAGTGCTTGTTCCAGCTCGGCAGCATTTTTTTCAAAGCGACGGTAATTAAAGCTATAGCCTTTAACCAAGTAGTCCTTTAACCGCTCAGTCGCCCAGATTCTGAATCGCGTACCTTGCTTTGAATTTACCCGATAACCTACAGAGATAGCCATATCGAGATTGAAGTGATCCAGCTCACGTTCTACCTGTCTTTTACCTTCTTGGCGAACTATCCGGAATTTCCGGATAGTTGGGTCGGGTAGCAACTCTTCTTCTTTAAATATATTTTTAATATGTTCATTGATCGTGCGGACATCTTTTCCAAATAGATCAGCCATCTGCGCCTGAGTAAGCCAAATAGTATCTTGTGACAGGCGAACCTGAATCTCTGTGTGGCCATCTTCACTTTGGTAGATTTCGATTTGTTTAGATGTTTCACTATTCATTAGCCGATCCCAGTTACTGCACGATCTTTTACATAAGTGTTCATTAACGCAAACATCACCTTGAGGGAACAGATAATTGTTGTGACACCACTAAAATATGCAAACCTGGACGATAGGTAAGTTAATAACAGTATGTGTAATACCAGCTTTTAAGTTGCCCATTCCATGTCCTTAGTGTGAAAACTCTTGTTTTCAATGGCATATTACCTGTTTTGCCGATAAGCGCGAAACTTGGCCGGTTATCAATGAATCAAATGGTTACTTTCGTTTATTTCGAATATGATGATGCCATAGCTTTAATAAAGCTATAAAAGGAAACAAACTCACTATCGAGAAATATCATGAGTGCAGCAAAAATAGTCCATCTCCCGACTGCCGCTGAAGTTGAAGCCGCCAAAGCTTCCAGCAGAATGCTTTCGAAGTATGCCGCCGCTGACGATGTACAAATCTCGCTCTGTGGCAGGAATGGTAAGGCTGATCAGCTGGTGCTGCCCGATCAAGCCTTGCAGATATTGCTTGAAGTGCTCTCGGAAATGTCCAAAGGCAATGCCATTAGTTTGATTCCGCATCATCATGAAATCAGCACACAAGAAGCCGCCAACTTGCTGAATGTCAGTCGGCCTTATTTAGTGCAGTTGCTGGAAAAAGGCGAGTTGCCTTTTCGACTGGTCGGTACACACCGTTGCGTTCGGCTCACAAACTTGATGGAATACAAAGCAAATATCGACAAGCAAAGATCGCGGGCTTTAGATGAGTTGGCAGCACTTTCCCAAGAATCCAATATAGGCTACTGAATTACTGAGAGCAAATTTACAGTCGTGTTATTAGGTTATGCCTCGGCTAAATGCTGATCAATAATTGCTTCAGCTTCAGGCACTTGTATTTCACCGGAAAGAAGTTTGGGTAAAAGAGAGTCTCTAGTTTTCGTGAGGACATCATTTTGTTGTTCTATTAATTTTATGCGCGTGTTGTATGAATTGATATGGATTAGATATTTTTCCAATAACTCATCTGATGGAATGAGGATGTGTCGAGCGTATATATTATTTCGGTTTACACCCGGCACAGCAGAATCAGCCCCCATAGATTTTATATCGATTAACTGCAAAGATTGATACAACCAATAAAGCGGCAGTTGAACTTTTTTCACCACATAGAAAACAGTATCTATTGGAAAGAAATCATCCTCACTCCAATATAAAGAGCCTACAGTACCTTTTCGCCCGACAATAAGTCCCGGACCATTCACTAACTTTTCATCATGAAATCCTGATATACCACCAGACCCAAAAACAGGAATATCGCCTGATTTACGTTTTGTCGCCGGTAAGGATTTTCCATATGCGAGTTCTAACACATCTCCAATTTTTTTAATCTCCCAACCATCCGAAATAGCGTACCCAACCCATTTCATCAGTATGAACAAAATGATTAGGTAATAGTTGTTGATCATCAGGTATTGGTTTGCGTTGATCGCCGAGCGTTTTTCGAATTTCAGCGCGGGCTTGTAGTGGTTTGGGGATCGGATTGCCAGCAGCTAAGGCTTTATCAATCACCGGATCAAAATCAACAAACCAGCTTTTAAATAAAGCCTGTGCCATCGCTTCCAGCGTACTGTTCATCTGACGATTTAGCTCAATTTTTTCGTCAAGTGAGAGTATGAGTTTTGCGATTGCTCTTCTAGTATTTAATGGAGGCGCTTGGACTGGAATTTTCTTAAGATCTGCTTGGGTTATTTTTGGCCTTGTTGAACCGGAGATAAAGCTATCAACCTCAGAGTATTGCACTGCATAGCATAGATATTGAGTATCTAACTCGTCTAACCCTTGCAGAATGTGAGCATGATTGTTGACCCAAAATTTACCCTTTGCGATGAATGCAATTGGCGTATTTTTAGTCCTAAGATTGTCACCATCCTCGGGTATTACCGATTATGTTGAAG
>JAMDEF010000055.1 GCA_023488305.1 Gammaproteobacteria bacterium
CCCAAATGGCTGCCTCTATTGAATTAGTTTCTGAAAATGCCAGCCAATCTTCTGTGGTTGCTAAGCAATCGGTAAGCCTTGCTGTACAGGGTAACGGAGCGGTGAAAAAAGCTATCCATGGTATGGATACCATTCGCGAACAAATTCAGGAAACCTCCAAACGGATGAAGCGCTTGGGTGAAAGCTCACAGCAAATCGGTGAAATCGTTGAACTGATTAACGACATCGCTGAACAAACCAATATTTTGTCATTGAATGCGGCCATTCAGGCTGCCATGGCCGGTGAAGCCGGGCGGGGTTTTGCGGTTGTTGCCGACGAGGTTCAACGACTGGCGGAACGTTCAGGCAGTGCCACCCGACAAATTGATGCTTTAGTTCGCACCATCCAAAGTGATACCAGCGAAGCGATCAGCTCCATGGAGCAAAGTACCGCTGAAGTGGTTTCTGGAGCACGTTTATCACAAGATGCTGGTGCTTCTTTGGAACAGATTGAAACGGTATCCCAGCAGTTAGCGGAATTGATCAACAATATTTCCAGCAATGCGAAACAACAGGCTACAGCGGCGATTAGTACATCCGAAAACATGAGTGTGATTCAGGAAATCACTATGCAGACATCAACCGGTACCAACGAAAGTGCCGCGGCGATCGGTAGACTGCTCGAACTGACAAACGAATTACGTAAGTCAGTTTCTGGTTTCAAATTACCTTAATTCAGCCTGAGCCGGCGGAGAGCGCATATGACCCAACCCAGAGGCAACTACAATGCCCTGACATGGCTGCAGGAAGAACTGCAGAAGTCACTCGCTGCAGCATTGCAATCGGTTCAGACTTATATCGAAGATCCTCAGCAATCAGAATCTTTAAGTCGTTGTGTTGAGCATCTATATCAAGTTAACGGCACCCTGGAAATGCTCAATCTGGATGGTGCCCAGATGCTTGCCGCTGAAATGCAATCCATTGCTGGCTATATGCGCTCGTTTCCGGAAGATAAACAAAACGTTGCTTTGGAAACATTAACCCGCAGTCTTATCTTGTTGCCAACGTATTTACATAAGTTGAGCGAGAAGTTTCCAGATAACGCTTTGTGCGTATTGAGCCCAATCAATGAATTGAGGCTGTTGCGTGATAAGCCAGCGATTGCAGAAACCGAGATATTCCAGCCGGATCTCACCGTTGAGCTGCCTGAAGGCATTGCACCGGATCCTGCTCGAACTGCGCCGCCGCTAGATCTGGAAAGACACAAAATAGCCCATGTATTTCAACACCTGCTGTTGACGTGGATGCGTGAACAAGATGACAAAAGCCTGCGTAAAATGCGCGGCATTTTGCGACATTTGCGTTTGCAGTGTTTACAGCAAAAAACCACTTTATTCTGGTGGGTAGCAGAAGCCTTACTGGAAGGACTCGTTCATCGCGGTATTCGTGATGATGCCATCGCCAAACAGCTTATCGGCAAAATGGCCTCTCCCATCAGACTGGTTTGTGAGGGTGATGAAAACTCATTACTTGCCGGTTATCCCGACATCTTATTAAAACAACTGTTATTAGTTGTGGCCCGGGCAACCAGTTATGGTCCATTGGTCACCGGAGTGAAACAAAGCTTTGGACTGACGTTTTATGATCAGGCTTCACAACTCATTGGTCATAGTGATTCTGCGTTACAAGAAGCTCAAAATGCTTTACTTGAACAACTCGAAGAATTAAAAGAACGAATTAGCCAGTTTGATACAGCTGAAGATCAGGCTGATGAAGCGGTCAACGATATCAGTGTGCAATTGCTGAGCATGGCGGATACGCTTTCTCTGCTTCAGCACCAACAACAAAGTGATCTCTTGCATAGCCAACATACTGCGCTGCAAAAATGTCTGGCCACAGACAAGACTTACCATGACCAACTGGCCTTGCTGGCTGATGATCTGCTACAAATCGAAGCACGGCTCAGACAAACCGATGCCTCTGATGCCATTCACCGCCAGCTTCAAAAAACTGTATTAAGTGAATGTCTTAACGAATTAGCCAGTATTAAAGAATTATTGATCCTGCAATCCAATCAGCCATCTGACGATATCAATGCGGTGCATGAAAACTTTACCAACAGTTTAAGGATGTTGGCTGGCAGTCTGGATATTTTGAACATTGGTAAAGCCGCCGAATTATTTACTTTTCTAGCGAATAAATTTGTTGATGAGACGTCATTATTATCGTCCGAACAATCCCAGCAGGATCTGGCCGAGATATTAACCTCGGCGGAAATTTATCTGGAAAATCTGCATCGCACCGGCCAAACCGATGAAAACAGTCTGCAATCAGCCTTGCAACGCATGCAACACTTCGGTCAAAGTCCGGCTGCGCAAAGTCCAACGACTGAAACCAACACGGCAATACCACTAGAAAGATCTGTCACCACCGATGACAACATTGATGAATATTTGCCAGAAACCATTGAGTTACTGGATTTTGATTTATCTGTTGCTGAGGATTTCACCGAGGAAGAAATTGAAACCGAAGCATTGCCACTGATGGATTTTGCTCCCTCCCCAATTGAGCTTGATGAAGCTGAAACGGATACTGCGGACCAAACCCTGAACTTCATTGATATCGAAGTGCAGCCATTACAAAATATCGAATCCATTGAACTACAACAAACCACTGAAAATGAATCTGCTAATGGCTGGCAATTTGCCTCACACATTAATAGTGAAATTGCTGAAGTGTTCGTTGAAGAAGCCAATGAGGTTTTAAATGATTTGCAACAGTTGTTGCCGGTCTGGTGTGAAACTCCTGAGGGCGGTGAACTAAGCACTATCAGAAGGCATTTCCACACCCTAAAAGGTAGCGGCCGGATGGCAGGGGCGGAAACTATCGCCAACATGGCGCAGGCGATCGAACATTTATTGAATCAAGTGTTGGATGGCGAAATGCAGGTTTCGGATGAAATTATGGCGTTAGTCATGGAGGCACTACCCGAAATACAAGATGTCGGGATAACCGGCAAGTAATGAGTTTTCATCACCCTCACAAACCAGTCTGATGGGAGAGGCCATTTTGCCGATAAGCTGTTTGGCGATGGCA
>JAMDEF010000122.1 GCA_023488305.1 Gammaproteobacteria bacterium
TGGTTGAGCTTGGGCCGTTAAACGCCACCATTCACCAGATTGATGAACATGTGTCGATTGCCGATCTGGATACCTTGTCGGCTATCTACCAGCAATTACTCATCGAATTGTTGGTGAACTAAAAAAATGCAACTTCGGCACACCAAACATCTGTTATGGCTTTTTGCAGCAGCATTCTTGCTGATGCAATCCATAGCTGTTTGGCATGATGCCGAGCATGCTTTTCACGAGCATATTGCATTATGTGATCAGTTAAATGTTGTCAGTCATACCCCGTCAATTGATGCCACTCCACAGCTTAGCGTCAGTGTATGGCAACAACGTTTCCAGCTTGATGCTGCTGTTTATCCCCCTGCTCGTTTTGAAAACACCTATCTCTCGTTCGCGATCCGTGCACCTCCTGTTTTCTCATAGCGTTTGATTTTGATTTATCGTCGTTTTCCTGCTTGGGAAATGGCTGCTGATTTCTGCTATGAGGATTATTCGTGATGAATAAAAAACCACTTGTAGTGCTGCTTGCCGCAGCACTGTCCCCTATGGCTTCTGTAGCGTTTGCTGCTGAAGATACAGTTGATATTCCACGTCTGGTGGTCACTTCCGACCCTTTAGGCAACCGGACATCTGACGAATTGATTCAACCTGTTACCGTCATTGCGGGTGATGAACTCAATCAAAAACGTGCCAGTACATTAGGTGAAACATTAGATGGTCTGCCAGGTGTACATAATGCTGACTTTGGTCAAGGCGTAGGCCGTCCTGTTGTGCGCGGTTTACAAGGCTCACGCGTGCAGGTTCTGGAAGATGGCTTGAGTACCTCGGATATTTCTGGAGAAGGTGCTGATCACGCTATCGGACTGGATACCGGACGCGCCGATCAAATTGAAGTGTTTCGTGGCCCAGCAACCCTGTTGTATGGCAGTGGCGCAGCTGGTGGTGTTATCAACGTCCGCAGCAACCGTTTTAACCCGGAATTTGGTGACTCTCCAAGAGTAGATGGCCAAATGTCATACGGTTTAAATGGACATGACCGTCAGGGTCGACTGGGATTAGAACTGCCCATGGGCGACAGTTTTGTTTTACGCACCGATTATGGTGTGCGCCGCAGCAGTGATTTTGATATCGATGGTTATCAGGAAAAAGGTCAACGTTTCGGTCGTAAAGACAAGTTGCAAAACAGTGAAGTTGAAAATGATGTGTTCTCAATCACTGGTTTATATAAAGGTGATTGGGGTTTTGCTGGATTAGGTTATAGCACTTGGAAAACTCAATACGGCATTCCTGAAGTGTTTTTGGGTGAAGGCGAAGAAGAGCAGGAACAAATTCGCGCAAAAAATGATCGCTTTGATTTCCGCAGTGAATTCAATGATCCTTTACCAGGCTTTAGTACTGCTCGTCTGAAAATGGCTTATACCAGCTATCGCCAGCAGGAAATTGGTTCTGAGTTTGATGATGGTGTGTTTATTGAAAGTGATGTAGAAACACGCTTTAACAATAACGAAACCGAAATGCGTCTGGAAATGGTGCATAATCCGATAGGTGACTGGCAAGGTGTTGTCGGTTTTCAATTTAATGATCGGGACTTTGAAGCTGAAGGTGAAGGCCATAGTCACGGTGATGGTGACGATGAACATGGCGGTGGCTTTTATATTCGTGGCAATGACACACGTACCGTCGGCTTGTTTATTCTGGAAGAGCGCCCGACGCACTTTGGTCGATTTGAAGTCGCGGCTCGGGTTGATCACGTTCGTTCCAGCTCAGATAATCTTAGCGAAGACCGTGACATTGATCTGCCTAACGGTGATGAACTCGAACAGGCCGCCAGCCTAAGCAGCCGTAGTTTCACACCATTCAGTTTGTCCGCTGGCACAATCATCGATGTGGATCCAGCTCATCATTTAAGAATGTCAGTCACCCGTTCACAACGAGCCCCCTCGGCTGAACAGCTCTATGCTTTTGGTCGTCATGCCGCAGCGGGTACAGTTGAGATAGGAGATCCCAACCTTGGCAAAGAAACCTACACTAATTTTGAAGTCGGTTTTGATCGCCATATCGGCGCATTTCGCTATGATCTGACCACCTTCTACAATTATGTAGATGATTTTATTTACTTGGCCTCACTCGATGATGGTACCGGTCAGGCCGTTGAGATTGAAGGCGATACACTGGTCATCAACGAACAGCGAAATGCCAAGTTTTATGGTGTGGAGTTTGGTGCCATTACCGATCTGGTAGAAGGTCCTATTCCGCTCAGTATGCGTCTCTCAGCTGATCATGTACGCGGTAAACTCAGTGGTGGTGAAGATTTACCACGTATGAGTCCGACTCGGGTTGGTATCGGTTTTGATACTTCGTATGCTGATTGGGATTTCAGTCTCGACTATCGTCGGGTCTTTAAACAAACCAAAACAGCTGTCACTGAAAACAATACCAGTGGCTATAACCTGGTTTCCTTTGATGCAAGTTGGTCACCAGCTAGCTTAAAGGGAGCTCAAATCTTTCTTCAAGGGCGTAATTTGCTTAATGAAGATGGTCGCCGACATACCAGTTTCTTTAAAGATGAATCACCGATTCTGGGCCGTACCCTATACACCGGTATCCGCTTTGATTTTGGTGGTTAATAGCTAATTCGATCTTTGCAGTATTAGGCCCGGCATTACCGGGCCTTTTTTTGTGGAGCAAAAGTAAGGATCCTGCTAGATTGAAACCTTTTTTGATGAGTAATCACAAATGGCTTTAATTGAAACCGGCGACGATATCAGCAGTATTAAACTGATTTACATCTTCAATTTGGTCGGCTCACTGATTTACCCAATGCTAATCATGGGCGCCCTAGTCGCTTATGAAAAAAAACCTAAAGCAGCAGACTGGTTGCAATCACATTATTTGTTTCAAATTAATGGTTTCTTTATCAGCCTGATCTTACTGATGGTTTCATGGGGACTGTTGTGGATGGGTAATTTATACGGTTTGGCCGTAATGGTAGTTTGGATAGTCTGGAATATCAGCCGCAGTGTAAAAGGTTTAAAAACCCTTAAAGCACAACAGCCTATTTCTA
>JAMDEF010000094.1 GCA_023488305.1 Gammaproteobacteria bacterium
TGCGCGGCGAAAAAGATCCGGATATTTTTGAGGAATTAGATACCAATCATTGATTTGTACTTAATTAATATTGTCTGGAGGAAGTGCTATGACTCACAAATTCAACGTCGGAGATCAAGTCACCTGGAATTCTGAAGCTGGCAAAGTTGGTGGCACCATTACCCAAATCCATACTAATGATTTTGACTACAAAGGCCATACACATCGGGCGTCCAACGATGATCCTCAATACGAGATAAAAAGTGACAAAACTGATCACATCGCCGCGCACAAAGAGGAAGCACTAACAAAAACATCGAGCAAACAGAAGTCATAATGCTGCCGTTTTATACTGTTGGTCACTCGACTCGTACCATAGAAGAGTTTATCCAATTGCTATGTGCAGCAAATGTAAAGCTTGTGGTGGATATTCGTTCGTTTCCACGTTCACGAACCAACCCTCAATTTAATGAGGACACGCTACCGGACACGCTAAAGAAATATCAGATTTATTATCTTCATCTCCCAGAGCTTGGCGGTCGACGCAACAAAATAAAATCCATTTCCAGCGACACGAACGCTTTTTGGGAAAACCAAAGTTTCCAAAATTATGCTGATTACGCACTTACAGAAGATTTTCAAAAAAGCTTGGATAAACTCATTAAATTAGGTCGCAAACAATGCTGCGTCTTAATGTGTTCAGAAGCGGTCTGGTGGCGGTGTCATCGTCGCATCGTTTCCGATTATTTGCTTGCCCGTGGAGAACAGGTCTTTCATTTAATGAATACTGACCAAATCAAACCCGCAAAATTAACCAAAGGGGCTGTTTTACACGGGGGGACGATTCACTATCCCGCTCAGATAGAAAATAACAGGCTATGTTAGAGATTTGCTGACAAGCCTAAACAAAACATCAGGATGCGAGAACATGATAAAAGCCAGTCAATTATCCGAGCATGAAAAAGCCATCCTGCCATTATTCCGTCAGGCATTTAGACCCTTATTTTTATTTGGTGCAAGCTTCAGTGCGCTTGCGATGCTGCTTTGGGGGCTGGTTTTAAACGGTTATGTTGAATATGATTTCTATGGATACTCCTTGTTTTGGCATACCCATGAAATGCTGTTTGGATTCGTCGCAGCTATCATTATCGGCTTTTTATTAACCGCGGTTCAGAGCTGGACAGGGCAGCGGGCACCGCACGGAAAAACCTTATTTATCATAGTTGTGTTATGGCTGGCAGGGAGGCTGGTGTTGTTATTTGGTGCTGACCTGCCTTTGTGGCTGGTGATGACAGTTGATTTAAGTTTTTTACCGGTCAGTGCCTGGTTATTGGCGAAACCCATCATAAGAGTCAAGCAGACTAGAAGTTTATTCTTTATCCCGGTGCTGTTATTACTGACGATTTGTAATGCATTAATGCACTTAGGGCTGGCAATTGATCGCCCTGATATTCAACAAACAGGCAGTATCAGTGCGGTGCTACTTATCACCTTGTTAATGACAGTGCTCGGTGGTCGCGTAATTCCAATGTTCACCGCCAATGGCACGCAAACTATCAAAGTAAACAATATCCGATGGCTTGATAGATGTGCTCTGATGAGTGTTTGGCTGCTATTTGCTTTGCATTTTTTAACTGTTACTCACTTTATTCCAGCCAGTATGGTAAGTGTTTTATTTGGTATTTCGGCCGTACTGGTTTTTATCCGTGCATTCAGATGGAAAATTTGGATCACCTTTAACGTGCCACTGCTGTGGTCTTTGCATCTTGGTTATTGGTTTATTCCGCTGGGGCTATTTTTATTTTCCGGACATCATGCGGGACTAGACATCAACCAAAGCATCGCCGTACATGCCTTAACAGCAGGGGCAATGGGCACGATGATCCTCAGTATGATGTCCAGAGTATCCCTGGGTCACAGCGGCAGATCATTAAAACCAAAACGATTAATGTCCTTGGCCCTCGTTATGATTATTGCCGTGGGAATAACCCGAACCATTATGATTTGGTTATTACCAACACAAGTGTCTTTTTGGTTATGGTTTAGCGTTATTGCCTGGGTTACGGCTTACACTCTGTATGTCATTATTTATTTTCCCATACTAACGACGCCCAGACCTGATGGGAAACCAGGTTAGGCCTTCTTCAGCCTAACCACAGACATAATCCAAACAAAGCTACTTGATTATTTACGCCAGTAGTCGTTAGCAATGGCTATGGTTTTAAATTCAATTGCTACAAGCTCGGCGGCATCCATTAAAAGTGCAGGATCTTCAGCGTATTTTGCTCTTACACGATGTTTTGCAGCAGCATCAGTTTGGATTGCTCCAATGGTTTTTCGCACTATTTTGATGGCCAGTTGACGGCCTTCATAGGGCGTTTCGGTAATTAATGTTGGTAGATAGTTATCTTCAGCTGCCATGTCATTGGCAGAAAGATGAATTGGTATTAAAAGCGTTAATACTAATATTATTGAATACAATGGTTTCATCTGAGTTATCCTAAGTTGGTAGTAGACGAATTGTTCGTGTACTAACAATAATATTGTTAAACAAGTATGTCAAGTACCTATTTAATAATTGGGATGCAAATGGGACCATTACTAAAAGATCAAGTGTGCTATGCGCTATATTCAACAAGTGGAGAGGTGACCAAAGCCTATGGTGAACTTTTAAAGCATCATCAGCTTACCTATCCACAGTTTGTTGTCATGATGGCGTTATGGGAAAACGACGGTGCTTCACCCACTCATCTTGCTAATGCAGTTGGTTTGAGTAAAGCGACAATGTCACCCATCTTGAAAAAATTAGAATCTAATGGATACCTATTAAGAGAAAATGTTGTAGGTAACGATAAATCCAAGTCTATGGTCTTGACCCAGAAAGGACGTGAGTTTGCTATCGAAGGAGAAAACATTGCCAAGTTGGCACTCTGTGCTACTGGCTTGAGTGAATCTGAGGTTAAGCAACTGCTAACTATATGTAATAAAATAAAAACTAACTTGTAGAGATTTTATCAAGGGAGAGCATTAATGGAATTTAATTATGATCCCATCAA
>JAMDEF010000095.1 GCA_023488305.1 Gammaproteobacteria bacterium
TGCAGATCGATCTTGCCATCAGGGAATTCGTATGGCGAATGGTTGCTGGAGGTGAAAACTAAACTAAAGTACGGTTGGTTACTCAGGTTCGCTTGAACGATCCGTTTATGCGCCATATTGAATAGATCTTCATCTGAGACCCCCCAACTGCCTACGAAGAGTGGATCAACGTAATCATTTTGGTCAATGATAGATTGAAAGCCATTTCCAATAAAGAAGTTAGCCATGTTATCGAAGTGAGATTGCCCGCCATAAATAAATTCAGTTTTGTAGCCACGTTGACCCAATAAATCTGCAATAGTGAAAAAATTCTGTTGTGATAAAGAAAGTTTTACTACGCTTCTTGCGGGCGAGGGCAAAAAACCCGTTATCGTGGCTTCAATTCCTCTTACTGAACGCGTACCGGTTGCATAAAGTTGTTCAAACCACCAACCCTCATTTTTCAGTTTTTCCAATTCTGGTGTTACAGAATACTCTCCACCAAGAGATTCGACGAAGGTGGCACCCAGGCTTTCTTCAAGAATGATAACCAGGTTAAGTGGTATATCTCTTTCAACTGTCGCGGGGCGCTTATTGATAGTTGGAAAGGGTGCATTTGGATCATTATCAAGCCAAGGATAATTCTCGCTCATTTCCTGCATAATTTGTTCATCAGTAAGCGTACCATAGACTTCTCCGGCTTCTGCTTCATGCTTCATGTTGTAAATAGCAAAATACACTGACCAGGTTGAGTTAATGACTAGGCTATTGACCATAGCATCCGAAGTGATTGCAAACATTGCCGGATTGGCTGGACGATGCGATAAAGTAGACCGGATCATGACTACTAGGATGAGAACCATAAGAGGCCAAGTCAGCCAAACACGCCAAACCGGCCAGTCCAAATGATATTGTTTTAACCAATGCTGTAACAGCCGATTCGTGAACAAGCCGGCTAATATAGTGAAAACAACCCCGAGAATAAGTGGCAGACGAAAACCTTCCCACAAGGTTGAGAAAACTTCTTTTGGATATTGTAAGTATTCGACAAAGAGTCTGTTCGGACGCAAGTCATACTGAACAATAAATGTCGGTGTGGCAGACTCCATAAAAATGATCAAAACAATGATCATTAAACTCCAGAACCACACCAACTTTTGCCATAATTGCCAGGTTAATTTATTGACCAGTAGCGGCATCAACAACATCAGTGGCGCAATAAGCATACCCATAATAATGAGATCAGCTCTGAGCCCCTGAATGAATAGTGATGGCAGATCAATTGCTGCCGATACCCGATCCCACTGCCATACAACAAGCCCTAATCTTGATAGCGAGAGAATAAGAAGCCCAATAAGCAGAACCTGAAATAAAATGCGGTAAGGTCCGAGTAGTGAGGGTGATTTTGTGAATATATCTTTTTCGTTTGAATTCAAAAAAATCTGTGCCATAGCAATAATGTCCATGCTGTGATTGAAATAATAAGGGTAAGTAAGACAGCCAGTGATCCATAATCTTTGGCCCGACCGGTTAATAAGTGATGCTCCAAACTGACTCTATCCAGCGTCGATTCAATTGCTGAGTTGATCAACTCGACGACCATTACAGCGATCATGCTGGCAATTAATATAAACCGCTCAATAGCGGTAAAGTCTATCCAGAACACAACTGGCAATAATAAGACAAAGGCAATAAATTCCTGACGAAAAGCAACTTCGTGACGCAGTGCAGAATGCAACCCTTTGTATGAATAAAAAGTGGCCCAAAGCATACGTTTGAAACCAGTGAACTTTTTAGGTTGGATATTAATAATTGTCATTTTTTTATTTGCGTAAAATGTTATTGAGATGCTGTTTCATGGTCACTAAAATCTCTGCAATTCTCCTGATTCAGCTCAAGCTCTATCGTGGTGTGCTCTAGATCATATTGAGATAAAGACTCGGCAATCCTTTGTTTCATAGCCAGGTAATTTTCAGAAGAGACATTATTGTTATCAAGTGTCAGGTGTGCAGTGAGGACATGGTGTTCACCATCAAGTGACCAAAGATGTAAATGATGTACCTCATTGACACCCTCAATGCTGACAAGAGTTTTTTTGATCTCATCATGCAGCGCTTTATCGGGCACTGCCTGAAAAAACAATTTACCGGTCACCCACAAATTACGAACAACATTAAACAAGATGAATAGCGTAAAACCAATGGATAAAAGCGGATCTAAAATCGGCCAGTCGGCAAACTGCAGAATGATGGAAATGATCAACACAGCCAGCCAACCTAATACATCTTCTAATAAATGCCAGTTGAGTATTTTTTCATTAAGAGACGTCCCTTTACTCAGCCGATAAGCCGCAAACCCATTAACAGTAACCCCCAATACGGCCAATGCCAGCATACCTTCGGTAACCGGCATTACTGGATCGGCCAAACGTGGTATTGCTTCACTCAACACCCATATTGAGCCAGCGATTAATACCAAGCCGTTTATCAGAGCACCAAAAAGAGACAAGCGTCGATAACCATAGGTGAACACAGAATTAGCAGATTTATTGCCTGCGCGGTTCAAAAACCAGGCACTGCCGATAGACAGACTGTCACCAAGATCGTGAACAGCATCAGCCATAATTGCTGTGCTGTTGGTTAGCCAGCCACCGATGAATTCAATGATGGTAAAACTAACATTTAGAAAAAAAGCCGTTGCAATCCTTTTATCAGAAGCACCATCCTCTTGATGATGTGTATGCATAGAGATATACCTTTATGTTTTTGTTTATTGATAAACTCAGGAAAGGTTGGCGGCCAATACAGGCCGCCATGTTTTATCTTGATTTTCCACGGCCGTGCACTATCCGGTAAAGTGCCGGCAACACCACCAGTGTTAGCAAGGTTGACGAAATAATTCCGCCAATGACGACCGTTGCCAGTGGCCTTTGCACCTCAGCCCCGGTACCGGTATTGAGTGCCATCGGCACAAAACCGAGACTTGCTACCAGAGCCGTCATCAATACTGGCCGTAACCGA
>JAMDEF010000047.1 GCA_023488305.1 Gammaproteobacteria bacterium
GGGGGTTAGCACTGTTGAAGTCTTTGGCTAAACCAATTTCATCATCAGGACCTGTTGCATACCAACGCCAAACCATTTCACCGGTGTGGATATCAAATGCTGTGACGTAACCACGAACACCGAGTTCAGCACCAGATGAACCTTGGATAACCAAGTCTTTAACAACAAACGGTGCTTGTGTTTGAGTTTGACCGACACTGATATCACCGTTTTCCACTTGCCAATGCACAGCACCTGTTTCAGCATTTAATGCTACGACATGTCCGTCCAACTGGCTTTTCAAGATCATTGCAGGGGTTTTATCGTCGCCAGGCCAGTAAGCCAGACCACGGTTAACGACGTCACAACATGCTACTGCGCGAGCAGCAGGATCTTGTTTTGGTTTGTGTTCCCAGACGATGGTGCCAGGATCTTTTAAGTTGATTGCAAAGGTATTGTTTGGGAAAGGTGAGTGGATGTACATCATGTCACCAATAACCAGAGGAGCACCTTCATGACCACTTAAAACACCTGTGGAGAAAGTCCAAGATGGCGCCAATTTACTGACGTTCTTTTTATTGATTTGTTTTGAAGAACTGTAGTGATCAGCAGAATAGTTTTTACCCTGCATAACCCAGTTAGCTTCGTCCTTTTGAAGTTCAACCAGCTTGTCATTGGCGAATGCAACGCCTACTGTCATCATGCCGATGACAGAGCTGACCAATGCAGCTGAACCGGTTTTTGTTAACCGGCTTAGTTTTTTCTCTCTCATATATCCTCCTATTTTTACTGGATGTCAGCTTGCGCTGACCCTGTGTCTCAGCACACATTCGAAAATGCGGCTGTGCACCGGTGATATCATCAGTTTTTAAAGGGGGTAGGGGATAGAGAGTAGCGCCATCTGTGTTATAGGGAAGACTTCACATAATTGCCAGGGTTAAAGGCTTTTCCTCTATTTTTAGAGGGTTTCTTGCCTTATTGGTTATTGGGCGGGTGAATTAAACCAATTTTCTGGGCCAGAAAAATAATGTCTGCCAGTTTAGTGGTGCCCAGTTTTCGCATCATATTAGTCTTATAGTTGGAAACTGTTTTTGGTGCCAAAGTGAGACTCTTGGAAATTTCTTCAATGCTCATTCCTTCAGCCACCATTCGGAAAACAGCGAATTCCTGATGAGATAATGAGTCAATTTTCTGATCGGTTTTGATCAGCTTTTCCATGGCAATAGAACGTGCAACTTCGGCTCCAAGATAATGACGTTTTTCACCGACGGCCTTAACCGCTTCGATTAACACATCAGAGGAACATGATTTAGTAATGTAACCCATGGCGCCTAATTCAAGAGCACGCATGGCGAGCGTGGTTTCTTCATGCATGCTGCAAACCAGAATACGGGCGTCTTTGTCCCGGTTACAGATCCTGCGGACACACTCCAATCCACCTGTTCCAGGCATGGTCAGGTCAATAATGCAGACTTTGGGTTGTAACGCGATAAATGCCTGATAACCATCTTCTGCATTTCCAGATTGGCCGATAACTTCAAATCCAGCGGATTCGAGTAATTGCTGATATCCCTCCCGAAGGATGGCGTGATCATCAATTAATAATATGGTCGTTCTCTGCTTGTTCATTTCTATAATTGCCTCATCACATATGTGAAATTAGATCCTGTCGATATTCATAACGGAATAGTTAAAGTTAAAACGCTACCAGTCGGTTCTGCTTGATGCAGATTGAACTGACCATGAAGAGCGTGAACCCGTTCTCTTATGCCAATTAGTCCCAGACCTTTACCCATGCCTTCAGCTGGGTCGAAGCCTTTACCGTCGTCACGAATGGTCAAACTGATGTCGTATCCATGTATGGATTTGTTCTGGGTAATTAGATGGATATAGATGTTATGGGCATCAGCATGACGCGTAATATTGGTGAACGCTTCCTGCAAACAACGGTAAACCGTCAGAGCTGTGTCATACCCTACCAGCTTGTCATCAACATCTATGTTTATATCAATGGCGTAATTCGTAAATGACATCTGCCACTGAGAAATAAGATCTTCAATTGCTGCAGAAAGCCCAACGGTCTCCAGACCGGGTGGTTTGAGACTGCGTAATTGAGAACGAGTGACATTGCGAAGATAGCTGGCACTGTCCTGAATGGTTTTGAGTATTGCTTGAAGTTTTGGATCTTCAGTTTTGTATTTGATTGCGACAGAGGCATTTACATCAATCGCTGCCAGGTATTGTCCAAAGACATCATGCAGCTCTGACGCTAAGTGATTCCGTTCTGCTTCTCTAACCTGAGTTATATGTTTAATGAGGGCTCGGTTTTGTAACAGTAGCTTTGCATTGTCTGCATTTTGCATTTCAAGCTTGGTTTTAATTTCGAGGTTACGTTTCAAAGTTTCCTGCAATTCGATGTAGCGTCTTCTGCCAAACCACATCAAACCGGTGCTTAGCACCAGCAAAACAAAAATGATCTCATCAAGCTGATAAAACTCACCAAGTGCTGCCCAGTTAATCCAGCGTATTAAAAAGTTTTTTCATTAACAATGTGCTCCAATAAAAACTCGCCCTATCCTACAGACAGTCTGCCAGCACCAAATAGAGCATTTGGCTCGTATCAAATAGGGAAGATGTCACGCTTATTGTTATGACTTTTTCCTGTTTTATGTTTTTTTCTATTTATCATCAATATTGGCATATACATATTAAAATTAATCATCATAAAATAGGTGTTTAATTTTAAAGTTATATATGGACTTAGTCTGAATGCTGTCACCTAAATTACCCCTAACTGATAAGAAAAACAGGGGCAAAACTGATTTAGCGATCATTGTGGCTGCATCGTTGCTAACTTATCTTGTTGCTGGATATTACGATTTAGCCGAACGCTGGATTAACTGGGCAGCACTTGGTGAGTTTTATCAGCTTGATGAGATCATTTTTGTTTTGCTGGTGCTAAGCACCGGTTTGATGTGGTTTGGCAGAAGACGCTACATCGAATTGCAG
>JAMDEF010000134.1 GCA_023488305.1 Gammaproteobacteria bacterium
TATTGATAGATAGATGCGGAAAACACCAGCTTTTCTGGACAAATGGGCATTGCGCATACTCGCTGGGCGACACATGGAATCCCGTCCGAAAATAATGCCCATCCACACATTTGTAACCATCGAATTGCCGTTGTACACAACGGCATTATCGAGAATTATCAGGTTCTTAAACAACAACAGATCAATCAGGGATATCGTTTTACCTCTGAGACAGATACTGAAGTAGCTGCTCACTCTATCTATCAATATTTATATGGAAATGCTTCTCCAACTGCTGAACGGAGCAGCCTTTCATTACTCGAATCGGTAATGCAAGCGACCCGAGATTTTGAGGGGGCCTATGCACTTGGTGTGATTGCCACTGATGAGCCCGATACGCTTATCGCAGCCCGCAAAGGCAGCCCCTTAGTCATTGGCATCGGTATTGGTGAACATTTTATTGCATCTGACGTCTCTGCATTATTACCCGTGACCCAGAACTTTATCTTCCTAGAAGATGGTGATGTGGCTAAATTGACACGGGATAGTATAGAGATTTTCAGTGCTTTGACTGGCGAAAGAGTAGAACGACCTGTCAAACAGTCAACGCTGAATATCACAGCAGTAGAGCTTGGTGAACACCGCCACTACATGCATAAAGAGATATTTGATCAACCGCAAGCAGTAATCGATACTCTCGAAGGGCGGGTAACCCAGGATAAAGTGCTGGTCTCTACATTCGGTCCTGGTGCAGAATCCATTTTTAAAAGTATTGAACGACTGCATATTATTGCCTGTGGCACTAGTTACCATGCAGGTATGGTCGCAAAATACTGGGCAGAAGATATTGTACGGTTACCTTGCCAGGTTGAAGTTGCCAGTGAGTTCCGTTATCGAAACCCGGTCATTGAAGACAACACCCTATTTGTGACCATTAGCCAATCGGGTGAAACGGCTGATACCCTGGCAGCATTACAGCAAATTAAAGCTCATGCAGCAGTAAGCCCCGAGGCTTTTGCAGCAACAAATATTCCGACATTATCCATTTGTAATGTAGCTGAAAGCAGCCTGACACGTGAGGCCGATCTGAGTTATCTCACCCATGCCGGCCCAGAAATTGGCGTAGCCTCCACCAAGTCGTTCACTACCCAATTAGTGGCACTAGCGTTGTTATTAACTTGCATTGGCAAAGTCAAAAAACGCATTTCCCGTGAACGTGAAAAACACATCACTCAAGGCCTACAAAAGCTACCGAACCTGATTCAGAATGCCTTAATGCATGAGCAGGAAATCCAAGATATTGCCCAGGACTTTGCTGATAAACAGCATGCTCTATTTTTAGGTCGAGGCACGATGTATCCGATAGCTTTGGAAGGCGCGCTCAAGCTTAAAGAAATCAGTTATATCCATGCAGAAGCTTATCCTGCCGGTGAGTTGAAACATGGGCCTTTAGCGCTGATTGATGAGAACATGCCGGTTATTGCCATTGCTCCTTTGGATGATCTGTTGGAAAAGCTTAAATCCAATCTTCAGGAAGTTAAGGCCCGTGGTGGTCAGATGATCGTGTTTGAAGATGAGCGTTCTGATATCAGTTCTGAATCAGGCTTTAAAGTCGTAAAAGCTACCACTAATGTTGGCCGTATTACAGCGCCCATTACCTACAATATTTTGTTGCAACTATTAAGCTATCACGTCGCACTGATAAAAGGCACGGATGTAGATCAACCTCGTAACTTGGCTAAATCGGTTACGGTAGAGTGATTTCTGATTTCCTAGTTTTTCAAGCATGGGGCAATCAAATAAACTTCTCTCGATCCAATCGACTTATCGTCATTTAAGAGCTGAAGAAAAAATTCTGATGCTATCTAAAATATTCACTACAGTTTCAAACTCACAACTATACATAACCAATACATTTTGGATATTGGCAGATAAGTTATTGACGATGGGTATCACTTTTATTGTGATGGTTTTCGTAGCCCGTTATTTAGGACCTGAGCAATTTGGTCTATTAGCATATGCGATTTCGTTAGCGTCAATATTAGCTGTTGCAGGTCACGTGGGTTTGAACGGGCTCGTGATTCGAGAGGTGGTAAAAAAGCCTGATTCTGAATCACTTACGCTTGGATCAGCGTTTGTTCTAAAGCTGGCTGGCGGTATTGTGGGCTATATGATTTTATTGGTTTACGCTCTAATTTATGAAGGTATAACTGGAACGGCATTCTTTCTAATATTAATTGCTGGCGGCGTGATTTTATTGAAGCCTTTTGATGTTATAGAGTTTAGGTTTCATGCTTATGTACAAGCTAAATACGTAAGTTTGGCTAGGTTATTAGCTTTATTTATTTCATCGGCTTTAACAATAGCATTTGTTATTACGAGTGCCAGTTTAGTGTTCTTTGCCGTTACAACTCTTTTACAAGCTATCTTGGGTGCTTTGTTGTTAGTTTTGATTTTTTACTATCAAACAAGGCAGTCGATCAGTCGATGGAAGTTTGACCTAAATCGAGCACGTGAATTATTTAGCCAAGGTTGGGTTATCTACCTTGGCACGTTCTTCGCGATTATCTACCTGAAAATTGATCAGATTATGCTGCGATGGTTAAGCAGTGGGGATGAGCTAGGGCAATATGCTGTTGCTGCACAACTCTCTGAAGCCTGGTATTTCTTACCTGCAGCGATTGTCACAACAATTTTCCCAAAACTCATAAAGTTGAGAGAACAGAATGAAAAAGTCTTTAATCAAAGACTGCAACAGTTATTTGATTTATTGTTTGTTATTGCCCTTGCTGTCGCCATTATCATGACATTTTCTGCAGACTGGCTGGTTGTACTTTTTTTTGGTGCTGAATATGTTAAAGCAGCCTCAATTTTGATTATACATATTTGGGCAGCATTACAGCAAATTAAAGCTCATGCAGCAGTAAGCCCCGAGGCTTTTGCAGCAACAAATATTCCGACATTATCCATTTGTAATGTAGCTGAAAGCAGCCTGACACGTGAGGCCG
>JAMDEF010000143.1:0-1929 GCA_023488305.1 Gammaproteobacteria bacterium
ACTTATTCTGACGGCATTTTTTGATCTGTATTCAGTTTTACCCAGACAAAGCCCCCTAACGCGAGCAAATCTAAAATAATCGCTGTCGTTGGCACCCATCTATTGGATTTTATATCATCACGCAAATAACGTAGCACGCCCCAATGAATGGCAATGTCCATAATGAGGTAAAACACAATACCCAGTGCAGCAATTCGAGACAGATCAAAAAATGCCGTCAGAATAAGTCCTAAAACGACCGTGTAGACCAGCGTATGTTTTTGAATACTACCCGGCATACCGAAATGCCGATGCGGAACCAGTTTCATTTCCGTCAGCATTGCCAGCATTCTGGAAACGGCAAATATGCTGGCCAAAATACCACCGGCAGTCGCCATCATGGCAATAGCAACCGTAAACCACACACCATATTCACCCAAGGCAGGCCTTGCTGCTGCTGCAAGAGAATAGTCCTGTGTTTTTATGATTTCTGACAACGACAAATTACTCGCTACAGCAAAACCGACCAAGCTATAAATCACCACACAGGCCGCGATAGAAATAACAATGGCACGCCCCACGTTGCGTTTAGGATCTTTTACCTCAGAACCGCTGTTGGTAATAGTGGTGAATCCTTTAAAGGCCAGTATTCCCAGTGCAGTTGCACCGAGGAAGTTGCCGAAGGTTCCCGCTTCTCCTGGGCTTGAAAAGTCGACTGAGATACTGTTGGCGATCCAAACGCCCACCAGTCCAAAAATCAGAATGCCGACGATTTTTAAAACACCAATAAAAGAGGCCACACCTTGAATCAGACGATTGCCTGAAAGATTAATGACAAAGGCAGCCAATATCAGTGAAACGCCGAGAATAGACACCATGATACCGCTATCATCACCACCAAAAAGTTGCATGGTATAAGAACCAAATGTTCGCGCCAAAAAGCTTTGTGCGATCACCATTGAGAAGTACATTAGTAAAGCATTAAAAGCAGTTGGCAACCGGTCGCCATAAGCTTTATGCAGATACATACCAATACCGCCGGCGGAGGGGTAAGCGTTGGAGATTTTGATGTAGGAATAGGCACTAAAGCTGATTATGACGGCTGCAGCAAGAAAAGCAAGCGGGAACAGTGCTCCGGTCATCTGCGCCATTTGGCCGGTGAGTGCAAATATGCCAGCACCAATCATAACACCGGTTCCCAGCATAACCGTTCCAGCCAACGTTAAGCTGCCTTCCCTGTACTGTGTGGTTCTATCTCCCTGGTTATTCATGAATCCTCCGGTCCATTACCCACTATATGTCTAACAATAAACTTAAATTCAATTCGGAGCTAATATTGCCCAGGAAATCAATGCCCATTAAAGTATTAATTATGGAAAATTACTCAGGAACGTTTGCTGTTAATATTTGATATTGGGCAGGTGTCAATTCAGGTAATCGCTTTAGGAAAGCAACTAGATTCCATATTTGTTCATCAGTATGCCCAGGTCCCCAAGCCGGCATGCCTGAACCCTTAATACCGTGTTTGATAATCCAAAAATATTGTTTGTCTTGATCTTTAGGGTCACCATGATCTAAATGTGTCATTGTTAAATTAGGAGGCTTCGGATAAAGCCCTTTGGTAAAATCTGTCTCTTTTTTGTCTGGCGCAAGATGGCAACTCGCACACATTGCAGCATAATCTGAACCACCTCTTAGTAAACGTGCTGGCGTATCCAGATCCAAGGGTACTTCAATGTCCTGGGCTGCTCGACTGATTGAATGCTCGCGTAAAGTTTCCAGCACCCAAAAAGTAAGCCTGGTATGCTGATTATCTGCACCCATCGGGTAGAGACCTGAGTAGATAAACGCTATCCCTGTCAGCACCATCAACCCAGCTGCAACAGAAAGACACTTGATACATCGCACAAAACCAAAAGACACCATGTTTATTCCTTAATTTTAGTCATC
>JAMDEF010000143.1:1939-2977 GCA_023488305.1 Gammaproteobacteria bacterium
TGGTGTCATGAAAAATTATTCTATCGCTCCAGCAATTGGGCAGATCATCATTGCTTGTTCGATGTCTTTAATCATTTCCCCACTGTGGGCACAGTCTGATGATGTCACCAAAAACCTAGACGCTATAACAGAAAGACACTTGATACATCGCACAAAACCAAAAGACACCATGTTTATTCCTTAATTTTAGTCATCCATTACTACTTGTGTTTGTGTTTAGCTGGCTCTTTTACCTCTGCCTCATCATGTCCGTCTGATGACATTTTCGTATCTTTACCCATACATTTTTGCATCATGGCCTGCATAACGGGATCATTCATATTCATTTTTGAATGATCCATCTCTTTCATCGCAGCACAGTCCGGTGTCTGCTTCTCATTCATATGCTCTTTTGGATCATGTGCCTGCGCAGTCAAAGTCAGCACCAGAGCTGGTAAAGCAATTAAATATAACAATAAATGACGTTTCATACGGCGACTCCTTAGTCGAGGTAAAACTATATAGAGAGATTAAAACCAGAACCTAATACCAGCAACATAGATAGTGTCGCTGTCATCATTACCATTTAGTTGGGCCAAATCTGCAGTTTCTCCAAACTTCTCGGTCCACTCAATACCGATGTAGGGTGCGAATTGACGTGATAACTCGTAACGAAGTCTCAAACCAAACGCAACATCAGATAAGCCACTGCCTAAACCATTAACTTTATCTTCTTTGCCATAGGCAGTCAGTTCAGCTCGGGGCTGTAAAATCAGACGTTGTGTAAGCAGCAGTTCATATTCAGCTTCCACTGAAAGTGCTGATCGGCCACTTTCTCCAAGGTAGGCGGTCATATCCAATTCGAACCAGTAGGGAGCGAGTCCTTGAACACCAAAAGCCAGCCATTGACGATTTTTGCCTTCGTCGTACTGATCAAATCGCACACCCAACTGAGTATCAAAAAAAGCACTAATAGCATGCGTCCACAATAGGTCCGATTGGCTTTCCTCTAACTTGCTATCGACCACTTCACCCTCAAGCTTGGCCGTGAATCGATTG
>JAMDEF010000079.1 GCA_023488305.1 Gammaproteobacteria bacterium
AAAATGACTCCGCATGGACTTCAAAAAATCATCAAAGCCTTCACCTTGAAAAACTTTGACCAGAAAATCGCCCTGTTTACTTAAGTTATTAATTGCAAAATCCAAGGCCAACTCAACCAGATGCATACTGCTAGGCTGATCTATTGCATCTACACCTGTCATATTGGGGGCCATATCCGATAATACAAGGTCTATCGACTGTCCGGCTAATACTTCGTTCAATTGCTCAAGAACATGATCTTCACGAAAATCACCTTCTATAAAATAAACTCCGGTCAGCGGTGTCATTGGCAAGATATCCAATGCAATGACTTTACCGTTGTCACCGACACGATGCAAAGCATAATCTGACCAGCCACCGGGAGCCGCTCCCAAGTCGACAACCGAGATACCTTTGCGAATTAATTTATCTTTCTGATCGATTTCTTCCAGTTTAAAAGTTGCTCTGGAGCGATAACCTTTCTGCTGAGCTTTTTTGACATAGGGATCATCAAAATGTTCTCTAAGCCAATTATTACTGGATTTACTTCGTGCCATATCAGGCCTGCTGTGCCATATGTTGTTTATCTGTGCTCAGTACCAGCAGCAAACCGGCAATGCTTAACATCAGATATAAATTCTGGCTCAGCATATGTAAGCGTTCAAAACTCTGAGCAAGATCTGTATTCTGCCGCCAGTTATCGATGGTTTTGATACTGGCCATCTCCGGCTGAACATACATGCTGAATATCAAGGTAATAACCAGCATGCTAATCAATACCCAGAAGCGCCAGGAATGTAACACCCTGCCCCGCTGGATACTCAGCTTACCTAATAAGATTAACGTACCACTGATTAGGCCAATGACATTGACAGCGAAAAACAATTTAGCAGCATATTCTGCCGCAACCAGCGTTTCAAGACTGACAAAAGCAAGCGGAACGGCCAGATAACCAATAGACCATAGCGCACCAACCCACAATGTCAGTAATAAGCGTTCGCCAATGGTTTCAGAAAGACTCAACATCTAAGCCAGGTAATGGATGCCAGTAATTTCATATTCAATGGCACCACCAGGAGCCTGTACCGTTGCAATATCATCCACTTCTTTGCCAATCAATGCGCGTGCAATAGGCGATGAAATAGAAATTCTGTTCAGTTTGATATCCGATTCGTAATCACCAACAATCTGATAGCGCACTTCAGCATCGGTATCTATATTGAGTAAATCAACCGTCACACCAAACACAACACGACCATCTTTAGGTAGTGCTGTTGGATCAATTACCTGACAATCCGCCAAAGTTGATTCCAGTTCCTGAATACGGCCTTCGGTGAAGCTTTGCTGCTCACGTGCAGCGTGGTATTCAGCATTTTCTTTTAAATCACCATGGGCGCGCGCTTCAGAAATCGCATTAACGATAGCTGGACGTCTGACTGTTTTCAGTTCATGTAATTCATCTTTCAGTGCCTGAGCACCACGTGCGGTAATAGGAACGGCCATTAAATCAATTCTCCATGTAACGACTGCAAACGATTTACTGACACACTGTCTTCACAGTTCAAGGCCAGAATCGTAGCGCGGGCAGCAGCTAACGTTGTGGTGTAGTTCACCTGATGTTGCAATGCCGCACGACGGATCTCTCTCGAATCCGCTACGGCCTGACGACCTTCCGTCGTATTCACAATCAGGGCAATTTCATCGTTTTTGATCATATCCACAATATGCGGCTGACCTTCAGCAACTTTTTTCACCCGTTCACAAGGCACATCTGCTTCAATCAATGTTTGCTGTGTGCCGCGTGTAGCTAACAACGAGAAACCCAAGCCTAACAAATCTTTGGCAATACTGATAACCGTTTGCTTGTCAGCATCCCGCACAGAAATAAAGGCTTTACCACCGACTGGCAGACTGACAGAAGCCGCCAGCTGTGATTTGGCAAATGCTTCACCGAAGCTACGACCTACGCCCATAACTTCACCTGTGGATTTCATTTCTGGCCCCAGAATAGGATCAACACCCTGGAATTTAATGAATGGGAATACCGCTTCTTTAACGGAGTAATACGATGGAATCACTTCTTTAGTGACGCCCTGCTCTGCCAAACTCATGCCAGCCATACAGCGTGCGGCAACTTTCGCCAACGGTACACCGATAGATTTTGATACATAAGGCACAGTACGTGAAGCACGTGGATTCACTTCCAGAATGAAAATACGATCACCCTGAATGGCAAACTGAGTATTCATTAGTCCCACTACGCCCAGCTCAAGTGCCATCTGTTTCACCTGAACCCGTAACTGGTCCATGATTTCCTGGCTAAGACTGTAAGGCGGTAACGCACAGGCAGAGTCACCTGAATGCACACCGGCCTGTTCAATATGTTCCATGATGCCACCGATAAGCACTTCCTTACCGTCACAAATTGCATCTACATCGACTTCAATCGCATCATCAAGGAAACGATCCAGCAATACCGGAGAATCATTGGAAACTGATACTGCGGTCAGCATATAACGTTGTAATTCTTCTTCGTTATAGACGATTTCCATTGCACGTCCGCCTAATACATAGGACGGACGCACCACTAATGGATAACCAATTTCGGCAGCCAGTGACACCGCGGTATCAACCGAATGCGCCAAACGATTAGGCGGTTGCAATAAACCAAGTTTTTCAACCATTTGCTGGAAGCGTTCACGATCTTCCGCATGGTCAATCGCATCAGGTGAAGTTCCGATAATCGGCACACCGGCAGCTTCCAACGCTCTCGCCAGTTTCAACGGCGTCTGTCCACCAAACTGTACGATCACACCTTTAGGTTTTTCCAAGGCAACGATTTCGAGAACATCTTCCAGCGTCAGTGATTCAAAATACAACCGATCTGAAGTGTCATAATCGGTGGAAACAGTTTCTGGATTACAGTTAACCATAATGGTTTCATAACCATCATCGCGCAGTGCCAGTGCTGCATGAACACAGCAATAATCAAAC
>JAMDEF010000157.1 GCA_023488305.1 Gammaproteobacteria bacterium
GTCGTAATATTACGGTTTTTTAATTACCTTCGGCTCTCAAAGCCGCGGCGCGTGCAGTAATGGCTAAAGTAGGCGAGGGTTTGATGCTTTGTACGCGCTGTGAGAGTTTGATAGTCAAAATCTGTCCTTCGAGAAACGATAAGTAATTAAAAAACCGTAATATTACGACAAAACACGGACATTGCTAAAGAGTATGAAAAAACAATTTGAATTAGTCAGCGAGTTTGAACCGGCAGGGGATCAACCAACTGCGATTGCGTCGCTGGTTGAGGGATTAAACAACGGTGAAATGTGGCAGACTCTGTTAGGGGTAACTGGTTCGGGAAAAACCTTCACCATTGCCAATGTTGCGCAAGCTGTGCAGCGTCCAGTTATGGTTTTGGCCCCCAATAAAACCTTAGCTGCCCAGCTCTATAGTGAAATGAAAGAGTTCTTTCCCAATAATGCGGTGGAATATTTCGTTTCCTATTACGATTATTACCAGCCAGAAGCCTATGTACCATCATCCGATACCTTTATTGATAAAGATGCATCGGTTAACGAGCAGATAGAGCAAATGCGTTTATCAGCAACAAAGGCCATGTTAGAGCGACGTGATGCGATTATCGTTTCAAGTGTTTCGTGTATATATGGTTTGGGTGAGAAAGATGCTTACCTGGCGATGGTGTTACATCTGGTACAAGGCGATGTGATCAATCAGCGTGAGATTTTGCGTCGCTTGGCTGAATTGCAATATTCACGTAATGATATTGAGTTGTCTCGTGGTACTTATCGTGTACGTGGTGAGGTGATTGATATTTTTCCGGCAGAATCTGAACGGGATGCGGTGCGGATTGAACTGTTTGATGATGAAGTCGAGCAGATCAGTTATTTCGATCCGTTGACCGGCGAAGTCTTGCAACGAATGAACCGCATTACTATTTATCCTAAAACTCACTATGCCACGCCACGCGAAACTATTTTAGGAGCGGTGGATTCAATCAAAGACGAACTGCGTGAACGGTTAGCCGAATTAAATGAACAAAACAAATTAGTTGAAGCCCAGCGATTAGAGCAACGCACTCGTTTTGATATTGAGATGTTGTTAGAGCTTGGCTATTGCAATGGTATTGAAAACTATTCACGACATTTATCTACTCGCCAAGCTGGTGAAGCACCGCCAACCTTATTTGATTACCTGCCAGATGATGCGATTTTGATCATCGATGAAAGCCACGTAATGATTCCGCAGATTGGTGCGATGTATAAAGGTGACCGGTCACGTAAAGAAACTCTGGTGAATTATGGTTTCCGTTTACCGTCAGCATTAGATAACAGACCGTTAATGTTTGATGAATGGGAAAAGCTGGCACCGCAGACTATTTTTGTTTCGGCCACACCGGGTAAATATGAAGCTGAACATGCTGGCAATATTGTCGAGCAAGTAGTGCGTCCAACCGGTTTGATCGACCCTGAAGTGGAAATTCGTCCAGTAGGCACACAGGTCGATGATTTACTTTCCGAGATTCATAAACGCACCGCGGTTAACGAACGGGTGTTGGTCACTACATTGACCAAACGTATGTCCGAAGATCTCACTGATTATCTGCGTGAGCACAATGTCAAAGTGCGCTATCTGCATTCGGACATTGATACGGTTGAACGGATGGAGATTTTACGGGATCTGCGTTTGGGTGAGTTTGATGTATTAATAGGTATCAACTTACTGCGTGAAGGTTTGGATATTCCTGAAGTGTCGCTGGTGGCTATTCTGGATGCTGATAAAGAAGGCTTCTTGCGCAGTGACCGATCATTGATTCAGACAATCGGTCGTGCTGCTCGTAACCTTAATGGTAAAGCCATTCTATATGCAGATCAGATCACCGGCTCGATGCGTAGGGCAATTGATGAAACCGATCGACGTCGTGAAAAACAGATTGCCCACAATCTGGAGCATGGCATAACGCCTAAAGGCATTATCAAGTCGATTCGTGGTGGTATGGATGACTCGAAGAGCAAGAAAGAAGAAAATCTGCGATTCGCTCAAGTGGCCGAAGAGCATGCCAAATATGCTTCACTTTCTCCTCAACAACTGGCCAAACGTATACAACAGATTGAAAGTGCGATGTATAAACATGCACAGAATCTGGAGTTTGAAGAAGCGGCTAAATTACGCGATGAGTTAGAGAAAGTCAGGAAGATGGCTTTAGGGCCTGTACCGGTATAAAGCGCTTGCAAAATATGCCTGACTGCGTATAATTTCGCGCTTCACAGTAGGCACGTAGCTCAGTTGGTTAGAGCACCACCTTGACATGGTGGGGGTCGTTGGTTCGAATCCAATCGTGCCTACCAGATATATACATCAAGCACCTCTTGCAGGTGCTTTTTGGTTTTTAAGGCCTCTCGTATTGGCCACAACCAAGGATATAGCATGATTTCAATTACCCTTCCTGATGGCAGTCAACGCCAGTTCGATCACCCTGTTTCAATTCATGATGTTGCCGCCGATATTGGTGCTGGTTTAGCCCGTGCTGCTTTGGCTGGCAAAGTGAATGGCAAACTCGTCGATACCAATTACATTATTGAAGATGATGCTGAATTAGCCATCATCACCGAACGTGATGAAGAAGGGTTGGATATCATTCGTCATTCAACCTCACATTTGTTAGCTCAAGCTGTGAAACAACTTTATCCGGATGCTCAGGTCACTATCGGCCCAGTCATTGACGATGGTTTTTATTACGACTTTTCTTATTCAAAAGGTTTTACGCCGGAAGATTTGGAAAAGATCGAAAAACGCATGGAAGAGCTGGTTAAGCAAGATCTTGAAGTGGTCCGTGAAGAAGTCACTCGCGATGCCGCAGTGCAGATATTCCGTGAAATGGGCGAAGAGTATAAAGCTCAGATTATCGAAGATATTCCAAAAGACGAAGTGCTGTCAGTGTATCGTCAGGGTGAATGACGAATGATATCCAACCCT
>JAMDEF010000011.1 GCA_023488305.1 Gammaproteobacteria bacterium
CGTTCACGACAAGAATCTTTGTCCAGCCCATAGACCGGACCGCGACGTAATTTACTAACTAACGCGCTTTTCAGATTATTCTGCATATCAACGACGGCATCATAATCATCCAGATTCAATTCACGATAAAACTGGCGTAATTCACCACCGGTCAGTGTTTGCCAGGCGGATTTTTTCCATCGACGATGTGAGGTGGTGATGACTTTACGAACATTTGGGTGCCATTTGGGTACTTCAGCAAAGGCTTCATCAACCACCCAGTCAAATTCAATACCCGGAAAGGCTTTGGCCGCATCGGTTAATCCCGGTAAGGCATGCATTAAATCGCCCATGGAGGTGAGCTTGATGATTAATACTTTCATAAACGGAAAAACGCCTGATGGAATAACATCAAGCGTTTTGCAAAGTATTTAAAGACAATGGGTTGTGACGATGCTGTTGCAGGATTTTCAGAAACGCATCGGGATTCTTAATCTGGGTCATTTCGCCTTCGCGTGGGAAAAGCTGATCTTGCAAGCGTGATAGCCAGTTTTATCGTTCGTGAATTGAATCTGGATGATTATGATGCCGTCGTTGATATGCAGAATAATCTGAAAAGCGCGTTAGTTAGTAAATTACGTCGCGGTCCGGTCTATGGGCTGGACAAAGATTCTTGTCGTGAACGCCCGGCTCATCTGGCCTATCAATATCCGCTAAGCGTGAATCCACAGCAACATGCCGTGGATCGGATGCGGCAAATCCTTTCACAGGCGCTGGGATATTCACTGCCCAAAACCCCAGCCAAATATGCGGCGAATTTCAGTAAATATCCGTTACCTGAGCTTGAGTTTACCTTACCAGAGCGTTATCTGATGTTTGTGCACAATGCCAGCTGGCTGACCAAGCTCTGGCCGATTAATTTTTGGCAGCAATTGGTGTTACAGGCGCGAGCTGAAGGTTATGCCGTGCTGTTGCCTTGCGGCAATAATGAAGAATATATGCGCGCTCAACAGATCGCTTCAGTCGATGATATGGCTTTCGCCTTACCGCGTTTGGGCTTGAATGATATCGCAGCGATCATGTATCACTCGGCAGGTGCAGTTTGCAGTGATACCGGCCTAGCACATCTTGCCGCCGTGGCTGGAACGCCGGCATTAACGTTATATGGTGCGACGGACACAGCGTTGATTGGCACCTATGGTAAATATCAGCAGCATCTGGTCAGCGATTTTAACTGCGCCCCATGCTACAAACGAAAATGTCCGTTACCCGCCTCACGTAATGGCGAACCAGTCTGCATGACCGAAATGACACCGGAAATGGTTTGGCATGGACTGCAACCGCTTTTAGCCGCACAATAACCGCTTTCCCTAATCAATAATTCAAACGTTATGAAAAATGCATTCCCGGATTTTCGGCAGGCCAATGTTGTTGTCGTTGGTGATTTGATGCTGGATCGTTTCTATTTCGGCAAAACCAAACGTATTTCACCAGAAGCACCGGTGCCGGTGGTCAATATTGAACGTTTGGAAGATATTCCGGGCGGTGCCGCCAATGTGGCAATGAATATTGCCTCTCTGGGCGCTAAATGCAGTTTGTCAGGTATTACCGGTCAAGATGAAGCGGCTCAGGTATTAGAGCAGCGTCTCAGCTCTGTCAGCATTCAATGTGCCTTTCATCAAACGGCACATCATCCCACCATCATCAAATCCCGCATTATCAGCGCGCATCAGCAACTGCTACGCATGGATTTTGAAAGCCGCTTTACCATCGAAAGTGGTATGGGGATGGCTGACAAAGTCACGCCATTGCTGGTCAATGGTGGGGTGATGATTCTGTCGGATTACGACAAAGGCACACTGCACGATCCACAGCAATGGATCACTCTGGCTAAATCAAACGAAATGACAGTGCTAGTCGATCCAAAAGGTAATGATTTTAGTAAATACCGTGGCGCGGATTTAATTACCCCCAATCTCACCGAATTTGAAGCGGTGGCAGGCGAAATCCAGTCAGAAGCAGACCTGATTGAAAAAGCCAAAAAACTGATTGCCGACTATGACATTAAAGCCGTATTAATCACTCGCAGCGAACAGGGCATGTCGCTGATCACCAATGACAATACCGAATTTCATCTCCCGGCAATTGCCAAAGAAGTCGCGGATGTCACCGGAGCAGGGGACACCGTAATTGCTACATTGGCAGCAGCGTTGGCGGCTGGACAATCTTTACAACAAGCTGTGACTTTAGCCAATGTCGCCGCCAGTATTGTGGTCAGTAAATTGGGCACCTCGACCGTCAGCGAACCTGAATTGTTTGCCGAATACCAACGTCATCAGGGCACCCATCAAAGTGATCATTCCTTTGCTGGTGCGGTCACCGTTGAACAATTAAAAATTGCTGTCGACCAAGCCAAAAAGCGTGGCGAAAAAATCGTCTTTACCAATGGCTGTTTCGACATTCTGCACGCAGGTCATGTCAGTTATCTGCATCAGGCGCGTGCCCAAGGCGATAGATTGATTGTAGCGATCAACAGCGATGAATCTGTCACTAAACTCAAAGGCAAAGGCCGTCCGATTAACACCGCGGATCGCCGTCAGATTGTGCTGGCGGGGTTGGCAGATGTTGATTGGGTCACCGTCTTTGAAGGCGATACCCCCGAAGACCTGCTCAAAGAAATCCAGCCAGATATTCTTGTTAAAGGTGGCGACTACGATAAAAAAGGCGTTGTTGGCTGGGAAATCGTGGAAGGTTACGGCGGCGAAGTCAGAGTCATGGGCCTAACTGAAAACTGCTCGACTACAGCTATCGTGAATAAGATCCATCAGGATAGATAAAAGCAATTATCCGTAGATTATCAGGATATTTTGGGTAGGTTGGGTTGAATAAAATGAAACCCAACAAATTTCGAAAGTACAGGTCGAAAATGTTGGGTTTCGCAAGCTCAACCCAACCTACCAGACTGCTCCACCCCGGCAATAGTGAATAAGATTCATCAGGTTAAAACGCAGTTCATTTAATTCGATTGAACATTTACCCCTTGAACCAACAACAATTTAAGCTGCTGTTGTTCAGCTATTTCATAAATGATGCCATGAAACAGTTGATGTCCAGCAGCATCAAGTTTTGCTGGCAGCTGTGCAATTAGGAAACTACCCACTTGAGCAATTCTTAATGGTTTGTGGGGCTTCATGCCGCTCGCAGTTAGTTTGGTATTGATCTGCTCGCGAATTTCTTCAGCAGGTGCAGCAAACAGAATCTGCCGTAAAGCCTGGGAAATCATCCGAATCGGAATGTACGAGAAATACCCGGCGATTATCAGCACCATCAATGGATCCGCATAACGGGCGTAATCGGCAAACGGTGAATGACTGATGGCAAATGTCATCACAAAACCCAATAACACCGCCGCACTCAACCAGGTATCCATTTGCCATTGGCGCTGCTCTGCAGCGACCAGTGTGGTGTTCAGGTCCTTTTTGCGGTGATAAATGTAGGCCCAGGTGATGGCACAACCGATGACATTGACGACACCAAACACTAACGCGAGATCCAGATTAACTTCTCTGCCACCCTGCAACAGGCTGACCAAAGCGAAGATCATTGAAACGATACATACCAAGGCAATGACAATACCCTTCACCAAAACCGCAATAGGCTCAATGGTAAGGCGGCCAAAGGGATAGTCATTGTTCGCAGGCTTATTCGCCAGTTTTAATGCCAGCAAGGATAACGACGCCAGTGCTAACGAAAGTAACGAATAAGCACTATCAAATAAAATCATCACCGAGCCACTGAGTAAACCCAGGATCAGCCCTGAAATAGAAAAGATGGCGGCCGATATCGCCGACACCATTAATACTCTCCGTTCTATATTTATCCGCATATCAGCTCCTCAACTAATAGCATGTACTTTAGAGGGGGACAGGCATTCGACAAAATCGCTCAGCGCCAATATAGTTAGCGCTAAAGCAAATATTGAACAGGGCTGAATATGCGAATTGAACAAATTGAAGCGTTTGTGAAAACAGCAGAATGCGGGTCCTTCGCAAACGCCGCTATCACATTAGAAATGAGACGCAGCACTGTAAGTGCGGCGGTATCTGCATTGGAAGATGAGTTGGCAATCCATCTTTTTCAACGCTCAGGCAACAGCTTGCAGATAACCCCCATTGCACAATCTTTATTAGCGGACAGCCAACGTTTATTACAATCTGCCAACCGCATCAGGCAACTAAGTAATCAGCATCTGGAAGGTATCGAATCAGAGCTCCGAGTCGCACGGGATGATGCATTGCCAGAAGTCTTCTGGCATCAGTGTATGCATGATTTACACGTCGAATTTCCGCAAACCTCCACCTCGGTTTATTTGTTACCCACTCAGGAACATCACGAGTTTATCGATAGTGGCATTGTGGACATTACGTTTGGCGTCAATAACGTGGTAGATCCCAATTTTCGGCTTGGCATGATCGAACAGCGAACGGTTGTCAGTCCAACACATCCGCTAGCCAATCTGGCCCAGGTGACAGAAAGCGATTTAAGCCAGTACACACAGATTTGTCTGACCTTCCTGCAAAAGGGGCAGCTGGTCATTCAGAACCAGATAGGTCGGCAGTATTCAGGTCTTACAATGTATGAATTAATCAGAGACGCCGTGTTACGTGGTGATGGCTGGGCCATATTACCCACAACGCTGATTCAAACTCACCTCAAACAGCAACAGCTCGTAAGCCTGGCAACCGAAACGGCATTATCTGCCACGTACTTCCAGTGCTTATCCCGAAAGGCAAACCGCAAGGTTGCGACCTGGTTAAAGAATCGTGTCACGCATGCGTTAACCCATGAATTTAAAGGCTGGTAGGTGTAAAAGGATTTATCCGCAGATTACGCTGATAGACGCTGATTGTTCATCCAAAAAATAAACCGCAGAGACACAGAGGACACAGAGGTTTTAAAGGAATCTATCCGTAGATTTAAAGGTTTTTTGGTAGGTTGGGGTGAATGCAATGAAACCCAACAAAAATTCTGTTGGGTTTTGCAGCTATCTCCCTAGAGTCAGAACCAGCCTTTACGTTTGAATAAGGTCAGCATACCAAGGCCAATAGTGAGTAATACCAGCAGTATCATCGGGTAGCCATATTGCCAACCCAGCTCTGGCATATTCCAAGGGCTTGCTTCAGGATCAAAGTTCATTCCATAGATGCCCACGACGAACGACAGAGGAATGAAGATGGTCGCAATCATTGTCAGCATACGCATAGCTTCATTAAGCTGGCGATTCTGAGTCGAAATCAGTAACTCCATAACGGCCACACTCATATCACGGTAGCTTTCCACCATATCCAGTATATGTGCAGCATGGTCGGCACAGTCACGCAGATAATAGCGCGTGTTTTTGCCAATAAGTTTCTGATCCTCGCGCATTAACGCCGTGATTGCATCACGTTGGGTCCACAGCGAACGACGCAGGAAAACCAGCTCACGGCGCGACTCATGTAATCGATCCAATAAGTCGGCTTGCTTGGGTTTGGAGACCACTTGTAGTTCCAATTCTTCAAGTTCCTGTGCATAACCATCCAAAACTGGAAAAGCCTGATCTACAACTAAATCGACTAAGGCATAAAAGATATAATCCACCGATGAAGATCGGATACGTCCACCCGGACTGGTCTCCAGGCGTTTACTAACCGGAGCGAAAGTATCTTCACCGGCATCATCAATACTCACGACAAAATCCTTGCCCAAAAACAGACTGACCTGACCAATCGCCAGCTTGCGTCCCAGCCAGCGTGGACGTTGCAAAACCAGGAAAAGGTGGCTGTCATAGTCCTCCAGCTTGCTCCGCTGACCTGCGTGGATAACATCCTCAAGTGCCAGCCGATGTAACTGAAAATCTTTTTCCAGCAGCTCCAGAATTTCTGGTGAAGGTCGGCCGCGCACCGATAACCAGCGTTTTTCACCTTCCGCAGGAGTTGCTAATGCCTCGGCGAGCGACACATCCGATTCCAATCGATATTCATCTGCCGAATAGATCAACAGATCTGCTTTTACCGTAGTTGTTACTGCTGTTTGAGCTGCATCGAGTATTCCCGGAGGAGTGCCAGGCTCGTTGTAATGTTTGCCAAAATAATTTGCTGAACCTTCTGAATTATTGCTCATAGTATTCTTAAGCCTCCTCGTTGAGTTTTCCAGCCTAGTTTATAGAACGGCTGATTTCCGAGCTTTGTTTCTGATTATCGGTATGAAAATAAGTGAGGGAGTAGAGTAAACTTCAACGAATATCCCTATGCTTGTCAATCAGATTATTAATATTGATAAGCCACAAAGACACAGGGGTTCAAAGAAATTATCCACAGATTACGCAGATTATTAGAAAACTTTCAGTAGGTTGGGTTGAATGTAATAGAACCCAACAAATATCGAATATTCAAGCCAAAATGTTGGGTTTCGCCAGCTCAACCCAACCTACCTTACTGTTAACGATCCGCCCAGAGATACATGCTCGCTTTTTTATTGAGCACCTGTAATTCAAACGATTTTGAACAGGCCGATGCTGCAAATCCATAACAGACGTGAAGGGGAAGCAAGTGTTCCTCCCTTGGATGACAATAGCGCGCAAAAGGGGCAGACTGCCAATCTATCAGCCTTTGTTCTCTTTCATTTTCAGTCAGCTTTTGATCACAACATGTTTCAAGTAACCAGTCTTCGAATGACTCGTTCATGGCTTTTGATTCATCCGTCTCCGGCGTGAAAAAAGCCCGCATATTGTGAAAGGAAAACCCAGAACCTATCAGCAGCAAGGATTGATCACCCAACGTTTGTAGAGCCTGTCCCATCCTGATATGCAGTTCAGGGTCGAGGTTGTTGACCAGAGACAATTGAACACAGGGAATATCCGCTTCCGGATACATAATGGTTAACGGTACAAACAGACCGTGATCAAACCCTCGGCTATCATCAAGTTTTGCTTCAATACCAGCATCTCTCAACGCTTCAGCCATTGACTGCGATAACGTCGGATTCCCCGGACAGGGATATTCAATCTCATAGGACTCTTTGGGAAACCCGTTGTAATCATAGATAAGCGCGGGATTTTCACCAGAAGTAATAGTCGGGGAGGATTGTTCCCAGTGAGCACTAACAACGATGATTGCAGATGGTCGTTCTATTGATGCGGCGATATTCTTCAAACACTCAACCATCTCCTCATGACTTTCATCGCCAAGCAGGGGCATTGGTCCACCACCATGAGATAAATATAGGGCGCGACGTTGATTGTTCATTGGGACTCCTCGCTGATAAATAAACCACGGAGACACAGAGGGCACAGAGGTTTCAAAGAAATTTATCCGCAGATTACGCAGATAGACGCAGATTATTAGGGTGTTTTTGGTAGGTTGGATTGAATGCAATGAAACCCAACAAATAAATAAACGCCATATTGATTGTTGGGTTTCGCAAGCTCAACCCAACCTACCTTACTTTGCACCATCCACCTTGAGCGATTGTTATAGCTGAACATTGTTCATTCACATGGCCAATTTCTGGTAAGTGAATCTAAAATCAAAGGAATAGAGTTTTCTTCGGTTTGGTATTTTTGTTTAAGAGTTATAACAACTACGGATCTCAAATCTTCAAGTGAAACAGAAGGAAGACAGAAAGATGCGTTACCTAAATATGATGTTGCATTTGAAACGCCTTGAATATATGACACACAACTCATTAAAGCCCTTTCATACCGACCTCTTGCAAATACTTTCTCGATCTCGGTTTCAGCAGCTTTAAAACCAATATATCCATTATCTGCAACAGTGCATGTTGCAAGAAGGGTTTGAGAATTAGATAAATCCAGAGCATTTGCTGAAGGTAGACCGATTAATGATATAAATATAAATCGAAGTATATTCATATTAAGCTTATTCCTAATTAGGGTGTGGTTTGGGGCTCATAAGTTCAATCCAACCTACCTTGCTGTGTTATAAATTTTCCCGTACGTACTGCTCCACGCCAAGGGGATGCTTCTTTAATTGGTAATGACTTTGTAAGCTGTAGGCCATTTTTTCTAATGGAGCTCCATCGTACCCAAACTCCTCAATCTCTTGGATGTAGCGTCGGATAAACCCCTCAAGAGAGAGTTCCTTCCATTGAACCACATGCACTAGTTCATGGAAATGAAGGCTAAAATCATTAGCTGAACTTTTCTTAACATAATATGTATCGTTGTAAGTGATACCCCCAAACTCCATGTCTATGAAGTCTCCCAAACCTGCTTCACGCAATTCGGGAAAGTCAGGCTTTGGAATATGTCGGTAACAACAAAATAGGCTGCCTCAAGAAATTCGGGCGAATAAAATCCCTTGAAGTGCTCACGAAAAAAACTGCAAGAACGACGCTCCGGCTCGTGAAAGATGTTTACTTGGCGAATCCATTCTTCAATCATTTCGATCACAAATTCACCTATTTATAACTGCCCATTAGTTAAGCTGATGTTCTCACAAAAATTATCTAATGATAAATCTGCGTCCATCTGCGAAATCTGCGGATAAATCTTTAAGCCCAAAAACTCCGTGCTCTCTGTGTCTCTGTGGTTAATTACTTATCAAAAGCCCGAATAGCCTTAGCCACATTGTCTGCCAAATGTAATGGATTAATCGTCCCAACCACCACACTAGCAACCGCAGGGTTTGCAAAGATCGTTTCAAAGCTGGCACTGACACTGTCTTGTGTGGAGTTAGCAGGCAAATGTCCACTAGCAAAGGCTTTTTTGATAAAGATGGCTTTATTAAGCTGCTCGGCCGTATCAATCACGATTTGTTCGTCCTGATAGGCGAGGTTATGGGTGACCATGACGATATCGGACTGTTGCAGGGCGAGCAGGCCGCCGTCGACGGTTTTGCTGGAGATGCCGCTGGCAGCAATCAGACCTTGCTGCTTAAGTTCATTAAGGGTTTCCAACGCCCTATGCTGTTCGATGATGGGCACATCATTGCCATCGGAGTGAATCAGCACGATATCAATCATTTCTCGATTGAGACGTTGCAGGCTTTGTTCAACACTTCTAATAATCGCATCACGGGAAAAATCAAAATGTGACTCACCGCTGTTGGCATCAAACTGTTCACCGGCTTTGGAGCAGATAATCCAGTCATGCGGTAGTTGTGGCAATAACTCGCCAAGACGTTGTTCGCTATTGCCGTAGGCGGGGGCGGTATCAATCAGATTAATGCCTAAATCCCAGGCTTGTTGCAGTAAGGCAAGCGCAGCTTCATCATTTGGAATAGTAAATGATTCGGGGTATTTAACGCCTTTATCGCGACCCAGTTTGACTGTACCGAGTCCCAGTACAGATACATCCAACTCGGTGCCGGGAATCGTTTTCTTGGGTAGTTTGTTCATTTAGTAAATGCCCGATCCCAGAGTGGTTCAGCCAGTTGAGCCAAAGGCAAAATATGCTGTTCTGGATGTTGATTTTTTTGCACTTTTTGCTGTGCTAGGGCTTCGATAACTTTATCGGCCAGATCGGGTGATAACGCTAATTTGGTAGGCCAGGCAATATGCAGATTTTTATGGCTGCTAACGTAGGCGCTGTCGGGTCGTGCAAAACCGCTTTGTTTGGGTTCGGCGCGATTGACGTTATGGGTGGTCCATTCGAGTTCCGGCAGGGTAAACCATGGCAGGATTTGTTTGAGTAAAGTGCGTGCATCTTCAATCAAACTATCAGGATCTTTGCCGACACCTTCTTCAGCGATATTACCACCGAGGTACCAGACGATATTGCCGGTTTTATCGGGATGGCTGCTGATGGTGGCAATCGGTTTGCTGCCACTGCCGAGGCTGTGGGCATAAATCTGCGGTAAAGGATTAGCTTGATCTTTTGCTTTGCAGAGCAACATTTGTAATGGCCGTTTCTGCATTTTGGGTTTGGTCAGTTGCAGGCTTTCTAACAATTCGCCAGTGCCTTCGCCGGAAGTAAGCACAAACTGCTGTGCCTGAATTTCCAGTTCTTCTCCAAATCGCATGGCCGTGATATTGCCATCCTGCTTTATCCATTCCGGTGTGCTGTCAGGAGTTTTTAAAATTGTCGCGGCATAAGGTTTGATTAAGGCTTTAAGCAAACTGGCCACATCCAGCACCGGTTCATCCAACTGGTATAACGCGCCTTTAAAACCATTATCGGCAAACAAGCCACTGCGTTCTGATTTGGGAATATTCTGCATCCGGCTTTGCAGCGCTTTGCTGGCAAAGAATGACACCATTTTGGACGACAGGCTTTGGGTGGACCAGAGCAGTTGATGTTCGGTAAACACGTTGACGCTGGATAAATCAATTTCACCGCAGCCTTGCAGACAGGCTTTCCAGCGGGCGGGCATGCCACTGATGGTTTGTGCGGCGTTGGATAAAATGCCGTTTAACGCATATTTGCTGCCGCCATGAATAATGCCCTGGGCACTCAAGGTCTGGGCATGACCAATTTTCTGGTTTTCCAATAGCAGACAGTGATAACCCAGCTGGCTCAGCCGATTATGTAACCACAAACCGGCAATGCCGGCGCCAACAATAACGACGTCTGCAGTGATGATGTTTTGACTCATGCTTTGCTGAGTTTCTCGTCCAGTGCTTCACACAACCAGTGACCAATCAGGATATGGCCTTCCTGAACCCGAGCGGTTTCGGTATCGGCGACACAGACACAATGATCAGCAATGGCTTTAAGTTGTCCGCCACTTTGACCGGTAAAGGCAATCGTTGCACAGCCGGCTTTTTTCGCGGCGTTAATGCCATTAATGACGTTGGCACTGTTGCCAGAAGTGGATAAGCCAATTGCCACATCGCCGGGTCGGGCCAGTGCCTGAATTTGCCGATCAAACACAGTTTCAAAACTGTAATCGTTACTGTGTGCGGTGAGAATCGAGGTGTCTGTGGTCAGCGCAATCGCGGCCAGTGGTCTGCGATCTTCTTTATAACGAATGACAAACTCCGCGGCCAGATGCTGGGCATCGGAAGCGCTGCCGCCATTACCGAAGAACAACACTTTGTTGTCATTCAGCACGCAGTCGCTGATAAGGGCCAGCAAATCATTTAATTGAGGCTCCATTTCAAACAAGCTTTCAATCATTTTTTGGTGGCGTTGCAAGGTGGATTTAAATGACACGGCTTACCTCATTTCGGCTCTGGTGGTAGTATTTGTGGTTTCCTGCAAACAGTGTAACAAAACGCTGTGCGCGTTCGCACAACTCACTGCTTGGCATAGCCTTTAGATGGCCTTAATGAAAAAGAATTCCTGTTATTTGCGACAAGATTTGGCTCAGGTCTGGGCCGATAAGCCGGTGTTTGATGTTGTGGCTAACATCGATGGCGAGATCTTTCGGGATAAGGAAGGCCGCCGTACCTTGCGCTTTGAGTTGAATGGCCGCTCGTATTTTCTGAAATATCATCAAGGTGTCGGCTGGTCGGAAATTATCAAAAATCTGCTGCAAATGCGTTTGCCGATTATCAGTGCCCGCAATGAATGGCAGGCAATTCATTTTCTGGAAAAACACGGTATCGAAACCATGACGCTGGCGGGTTATGGCGAAAAGGGGATTAATCCGGCGACATTACGTTCGTTTGTGATTACTGATGATCTGGTCAATACCATGAGCCTGGAATATGTTGGTGAACAATGGCAACAACGGCCACCGAGTTTTACCACCAAACAGGCGCTGATCCGCAAGCTGGCCAATATGGCGGGCACCATGCATAAAAACGGCATGAATCACCGTGATTTTTATCTGTGTCACTTTCTGCTGGATGAACGCTTTGCCGAAAACAATACCTTTGATGATAAAACGCCGGTTTATCTGATTGATTTGCACCGTGCGACTATTAGACGTAAAACACCGAAACGTTGGCAGATAAAAGATTTAGGCAGCCTGTATTTTTCGGCTTCCAGAGTGCCTTTAACTAAACGAGACAAATTACGTTTTATGCAGATTTATTCAGGCTTACCTTTGCGTACGATGCTCAGGGAGCAGGCTGATTTATGGCGTGAGGTGGAGCACCGCGCGCAAAAGTTGCTGGCGGAATAATGGTCATGTTGACCGCTCAAAACTTGCTAAAAGAACTACCTGACACGTTTCCGGTTGAGTTGGAACTGGGCGGCACAAAGTATCAAGTTCTGTCGGTATTACGTTTTCTGGCCGGGCGGCGAATTGTTTTGCATGCCAGCAACGGTAGCGGTGAATTTGTGCTCAAGTTATTTGCTGCGCAAGGCAAAGGCCAGCAGGAATACCAACGTGAACTGAAAGCGCATCAACATTGCACTCAAGCAGATATTTCCGTCGCGCCGATTTTGCAGCATGCCGATGATCAGCAGGGCATCAGTTTTATTGTCTATGCCTTTTTGCCTAAAGCGGTTACGTTGAATGCGTTGTCAGAAGAAGCATTTCCGCTGACAGCCTTATTTGATTTGTTTGGCCGTTGCCATCAAAACCAGTGCTATCAGCAGGATCCGCATCTGGATAATTTTGTTTTTTCCAATAACACGCTCTATTTATTGGATTTGGCTTCCGTGGTTTGCTCGAAAAAGCCGCTGAAAATGGCGACCTGCCTGAATAATTTGGCACGACTGATGGCACAGTTTCCTTTGGAGCAACAGGAATGGTTGTTAAATGGCTTGCCCACTTATTTCGCTGCGAGAAACATGGTGCTAGATCCTATTGTTGAGCAGCAATTACTCGGCAAGATCAAAAAAGCCCGCGATTATCGACAAACGCATTATCTGAAAAAGCAGTTTCGTGCCTGCACCATGACACGCTATCGAAAATCGCTGATGCTCGAGGCGGCATGGCGTAGCAATTTGTCTTCAGCTTTAGCAGAGCAGCCGTTAACGGTATTAAATCAAGCCATGCAGGGCGGTATCTCTCTGAAAAAAGGCAACTCTGCTACTGTGGTTAAAAGTGAGCTGGCGGAGCAGCCGGTGGTTATCAAGCGTTACAACTTGAAAACGCCATGGCATTTTTTACGGCGTTGTCTGCGTAAAAGTCGTGCCAATGTGTCCTGGTATAATGCCAATCTGCTGGAGTTTCTGGGCATTGCCACACCGCAACCACTCGGCTTTGTCGAACAACGTTTTTTCGGGCTGCGGTATAAAGCCTATTTTATCTGTGAGCATATTGCCGGTCGTTCGTTGAAAGACCTTTCTGACTCGGAAATTCAGCAACCTGAGATGCTGCAGCAAATCAGCGATTTGTTTGAGCAGTTACATCTGCATCATATTTATCATGGTGATTTAAAAGCCACCAATTTGCTGGTCGATAATCAGCAAAAAATCTGGCTGATTGATTTGGACGCTATGCAGCAAATCACAAAAACCGGCTTTAAGCGTTTGCATAAACAAGATCAGCAGCGATTTTTACGCAATTGGCCGGTAGGCGAAACTCGTCACCTGTTAACCAAAGCGATCAAAGCATAAAGGTAGTAATACAGTGTTAAACGGAACGCATTTATGAAACTGGCGGTATGCCTGTATAAATATTTTGCCTATGGCGGCCTGGCGCGTGATTTTCGGCGGATTCTGGAAATTCGCCGCGATGCCGGAGATGAAATCGATGTGTATTACATCGAATGGCAAGGCGATCCGATTCCCGGTTTTAACCAAATTCCGATTAAGGTTTCAGGGCTGACCAATCATGCCAAAGTAAGGGATTTTTATAATAAATCGCAGCCATTAATTGCCGCAGGAAATTATGATCTAGTGATTGGCTTTAACAAAATGCCGGGACTGGATCTGTATTACGCTGCCGACCCTTGTTATCTGGCCCGTGTCAGACAAGAGCCAAGCTATATCGTCAAACAGTTTTTTGGCCGGGTAAGGTTTTATGAAGCCTGGGAACGGGCCGTTTTTGGACCACAGAGCCATACGGTGTCGATGATGATCTCATCGGTACAGCGCAAATTGTTTGAACAGTATTATCAAACACCACCCGAAAGACTGGTCGATCTGCCGCCCGGTATCGATCCCGATAGAATGCGGCCCGATGACTGGCAAATGCAACGTCAGCAATTTCGCCAACAGTTATCGTTAAATGACGATGACTTTTTACTGCTAATGATTGGTTCTGGTTTTAAACGCAAAGGCGCTGATTTCGCTATCGAGGCCATGGCCGCTTTGCCACAGGCTTTACGTGAAAAAACACATTTGTATGTAGTGGGTGAGGATAATGCCAAACCCTTTGAACAACTGGCACAAAAGCTTGATGTCGCTGAACGAACCCATTTTATGGGTGGACGCGATGATGTAGCGAAATGGCTGCTGGCGGCTGATGTGTTTTTACACCCGGCGCGTTCTGAAAACACCGGTACAGTGATTCTCGAAGCCATGGTGGCTGGTCTGCCCAGTATGGTCAGCACGGCCTGTGGTTATGCCAATTACGTTGAAGACTCGAACGGTGGTGAGTGCATCGGCCAACCGGAAGATACATCAGCTTTTACACAGCAGTTGGCTGGAATGCTTGATAAAAAACGCCTGCGTCAACTTTCACAAAATGCTTTGGATTATGCCGCCACACATGATTTGTATAGCATGCCGCAGCGTGTAGCAGATTTGATTGAAGAGTTGGGCCAACATAAAAAGAAATGAAAAAATTAGCAACCGCCCAGATAGCCATCGTTTCGTTTGAGTCATTGGGAGATAGCCTGATTTATACAATGATGGCTGATAATTTGCGACGTAATGGGTATGCCATCACCTTGTTTGGCAATGTGCCATATCAGCTAAAAGAATGGCTGCCACAGCTTTCTATCCAGGCATATCCAGAAGCCGAAAAGTTTTATTCGACCTTTGATGATTACCCCCTTGTGTTAATGAGTCCTTCACGAAAAATTAGGGATTCAATTGGAGAAATTAAGCTTGAGGATATTCGGCATCGTTATGTGCTGCTTTGCCAAAAAGCTCCAAAGGCATGGCTCTATGATCATCACTCACGCTTAAAACAAAATTTAAGTGCGGAAGTATTTCAGCAGGTTGAACATCTCCTACCTGCTGCCGGATCGATTAATTATCGAAAATTTAAAAAAGAATCCGTGGTTGATATCACGTTGGATTACATGCGTGAAAAAATGGGATTACGGACATTTTCACGCAATGTAGAGCTTTCACCTCCGAAAGGACTGGTATTCAGAAAAAACAGACGCCG
>JAMDEF010000144.1 GCA_023488305.1 Gammaproteobacteria bacterium
CAAAGCTTATGGTAAAACTGAATTTAAAATTTCAGATACGGGTCGCATTTGTATTCGTGGCCCACATGTGGCAACGACATTACTAAAAAATGGCGAATACGTTAGCAACGTCGATGAAGATGGGTGGTTTCATACTAGTGACTTAGGCCGTATGGAGTCTGAGTTTCTTTATTATCTTGGACGAGCGGATGACCTTATTAATTGTGGTGGTACAAAGTTATCACCAGATGCTTTAGAACGGGAAATACGACAAGCTTTAGGAATTAAAGAAGGGATTGCTGTTGCTGCGGTAGATGATGAATTAACCGGTCATGCGGTTTTAGTGGGATTTTTGAAAGGTTCTTCGCTTGATGAATCACTTTTAACAAAAGCAGCTATAGATGTTGTCACTTCATTTGGATTGAATAATCGCCGAGCTATAAAGCTTTTTGTAATTGATGAGTTTCCTGTTACATCAACCAATAAAGTAAAAAGAAAAGAATTAGCTGCTCTTTATCTCCAACATCAGGAAGCAACTAAATCTCAACCTTTACTGCAAACGTCATCTAAATCACAGCAGCCTTTAACAGAAGAAGAAAGCAGAATTGCTGCTATTTGGTGTGATGTGCTCAAACTTGCGCATATAGACGTAGATTCAAGTTTTTATGATCTTGGTGGTGATTCTCTCTCTGCGATAAGTGCTTTGATTGCTATGGAAAGCAAAGGAGTGCCAAGTAATATCTCAAAAGGCATGCTTCAAGGCATGACGATTCGTGAGATTGCAGCTAGGCTTGAGACGACTACTTCGCTATCAGAAGTTCATCAAATACGATCACCCGTCATTCGAAATAGTATGACTATTAATATAGTCCGTGGATTAATGGTCTTGATCGTTATTTTTGCACATTGGCATCAAGGTTTTTTTGAACGAATTCCTGGTTTTGATGCTGAAGGTTTTACAGCAATGATGGGGCCTATCCTTGCTATGGGGACTCCAGGTTTCGTTCTGATTTATGGCGTTGGCGCTGGTTACTCTCTGTTCCCATTGATGGAGCGAGATCCAAATCGTTTGAAAAGTATTTTTTTCAAAACCTCAATTTTTTTGTTTGTAGGTATTTGTATGCTTGCTGCCGTACAATTTTGGCAGACAATTGAAACCAAGGTTGAAGGCATAACTATTACCGATTTTACGAATTCTTTTTTCTCAGTTTTAACATTCTATTTGCTTATTTCAGCGACCTTATATTTTTGGTTCAAACTTCTTAAGTTGTTTAAAAGCCCAATCGCATTCTCCTTATTACTCGCCATTATGTCGTATGGTTTACATTTATTTTTCTTTGATAAGTTTGGTGTACTTCAGACAGAAGGTTTTTTTGAACTAATAAAACTGCTTTTTACAGCAAAATATGCATATTTTTTGATGTTGTCTGGGGTTTTTATTGGGTTGGCTACTGGCATGTGGCTCAATCAAATGGTTAAAACACAAACTAACTTTTCAATCCTGTTCATAGCAGGGCCAGCGCTTATTTTTACAAGCATTATAATTTGGTATTACAACGCTGGGATGGATCCATGGAATGTATGGCCAATTAGAGAAATCTATCTTTGGCGCTGGCTAGTTTATGCCGGTGTAATTATGTTAATGCTTGCTATCTTTGAACGCTTTTTGATCAACTATGATAAGACTCCGAAGTTTTTTAGGCTTTTTTTGCAAATACTTTCAGTGACTGGGATGCTAGCGTTTCCTCTCTTTGTTCTTCACGAAATGGTTATGCCAATGAAGGCTATTTTAGTAACTTTTGGTCTTTCGGAAATTTTGGCTTTATTTTTACCAATGGCAATATTCTTTGTAATTAGTTATTTCATGCTCAGAAAATTGCATACCGTTAGCTACCAATAATTTTTAGGCTCTTATGGATAATAAATATCTTTTAGTTTCACCTTGTCGAAACGAAGCTGCTTACATGCGAATTACGCTTGATAGCGTGGTTAATCAAACGGTTCAGCCAGACTTATGGGTAATCGTGGATGATGGCTCTACAGATGAAACTCCGAATATTCTTGCAGAATATGCTGAGCGATATCCATTTATAGAAATCATCACTCGTGAAAATCGTGGTCATCGCAGTGTGGGACCTGGCGTTATCGAAGCGTTTTACCATGGTTATGATCAAGTTGATGTTTCAAAATTTGATTATGTCTGTAAGTTTGATTTGGATTTGGACTTACCACCTAAATATTTCGAAATTTTGATTGAACGCATGCAGCAGAATCCACGGATTGGTACTTGCAGTGGCAAAGCCTATTTTCGAGATAAAAAAACCGGTGAATTGATAAGCGAAAAATGTGGCGATGAGATGTCAGTGGGTATGACCAAGTTTTATCGACGCTCTTGCTTTGAAGCGATTGGTGGGTTTGTTCGGCAAGTGATGTGGGATGGCATTGATTGTCATAAATGTCGTCAGTTTGGCTGGATTGCAGTGAGTTGGGATGAGCCTGATTTACGGTTTATACATTTGCGACCAATGGGCTCAAGCCAGCAAGGTATTTTTACCGGACGTATGCGTCATGGATTTGGTCAATATTTTATGGGTACGGGGTTAACTTACATGACTGCATCGTCGGTTTTTCGTATGTTGCACCCCCCATATTTTCTTGGTGGTGCGGCTATGTGGTGGGGCTATGTAAAAAGTATGCTGCAAGGTAAGCCACGGTTTGAAGATAAGGATTTGGTTAAATTTATTAATAAATATCAATGGCAGTGTTTATTAAAAGGTAAAACTAAAGCGACAAAAGAATTAAACTCTTTGCAAGCAAAGGTATGGGAACAGCACTATGCCTGAACGGGCCATAACTACTACATTACGTATTGCATATCTGGCCCCAGAAATACCTGCACTATCTGCCACATTTGTTTATAACGAGATATTAGAACTTAATAAGCAAGGTGTAAATGTTAAGCCTTTTTCGGTTCATCGTCCTTCACATCTTGCCTCGGAATCATCACTAACTGAGTTAAAAAACGACGTTTTCCATTTATACGAAGTATCAAAAGGGCATGTTCTACTCGATAGCCTGACCATGTTGCTAACTCATCCGGCAGGTTACTTTAAAGCTGCTGGTAGATTAATGCTCGATATCTGGTATCAAGGTGTGATTTCACGTTCTGCCTTAGGCCTTACTTATCGTTTTTTTTATGCGGCTACTTTGGCTAAACAATTAAAAAAAGCCAATATTCAACATTTACATGTGCACTTTGCTCATATACCAACTGATGTTGCGATGTATGCCGCACCGATGGCTGATATCAGCTTTAGTGTGCAGGCCCATGCAAATGATTTATTTGAGAGAGGCTGGTTATTAAAACAAAAAGTCTCTCGTGCTGCTTTTTTTGCCACAATTTCCGAATTTAACCAACGATTTTTGGAGAAATTACATGCGGATCCTAGAAAAATTAAAATTGTACGTTGCGGTGTAGATCAAAATTGGCAACCGCCAGTTAAATCACCCAAAAACAATACGATTTTCACGATTGGGACTGTTGGTCGACTGGTTGAAAAAAAAGGTATTGATACTTTAATTGATGCATGGGCGATATTAATAAAACAAGGCAGTAAAGTATGCTTAAAAATTGCTGGTAGTGGTCCTCTAGAAAAGTCTTTAAAACTACAATTAGATAATTTAGCATTACCTGAAGCTCCAGTGGTGTTCATCGGTGCATTGCCACATGATGAGGTTGCTTCATTTATCACTGGGTTGGATTTGTTTGTATTGCCTTGCAAAGAAGATAGTCGAGGGGATATGGACGGTATTCCAGTTGTATTGATGGAAGCAATGCTATGTGAAGTACCTGTGATATCGACAGAGCTATCCGGAATCCCGGAGCTAGTGATTAATAATATTTCGGGTTTAACAATACTGCCTGGCAATGCTGCTGACTTATCAAAGGCAATCTTACAAATTATGAACTCTCCTGAGACGGCAAAACAATTGGTGTCAGGAGGGAAACAGAGAGTCAATGATGAATTTCTGTTGGATGCAAATGTATCCAAGCTCATCAGCTTAATCGAAGAGGCTGTGAAGTAATCATCTAACTTTCTGGAATATCAATATGGACCCTGAGATTCAAGCTATAAGAGTGTTGATTGTAAGTGAGAATGCTACTGACAAATTCGGAGGGGAATCCATCTTACCTTTGCAATATTTTCGTTTTTTGAGACAGGCTAATATTTCAACTTGGTTAATTACACACGAACGAGTAAAAGAGAGACTGACGGAATTATTGGGAGAAGATTTGCAATATGTAATTTTTATTCCTGAAACATGTCTATTCAGTTGTTTACACAACTTGGGACTTCGACTTCACCCACGGGTTAGGGCAATCTCAACACAATTTTTAATGCAATGTTTAACGCAATTTTATCAACGGAAACTCGCTAAACATGTGGTTAAAACTCATGGCGTAAACATAGTCCACGAGCCGGCCCCTGTTTCTCCAAAAAGACCTTCAGCTCTATTTGCGTTAGGTTGTCCGGTTATTGTTGGACCTATGAATGGTGGAATGGACTTCCCTAGAGGTTTCAACTACATGAAAACAATAAGCGAAAAAATTTTCTACTTTCCATTACGATTGGTTTCTCACTTAGTTAATTTGATTATTCCAGGAAAACTGTTTGCTCATTTGTTGTTGGTAGCTAACAATCGTACAAGAAGAGCATTACCATTATTCAGGTTTGGGCGAGTTGAAGAGTTGGTCGAAAATGGGGTGGATCTATCTTTGTGGACGGCCCCAACGACAAATCTGAAAGACTCACAAGAGCAAGTAAATTTTGTCTATATAGGCCGTTTAGTCGATTGGAAGTGTGTCGATATTCTTCTTGAGGCTTTTAAACACTTACGAGTTAATATCAATTGTAAATTGTTCATCGTAGGCGGTGGGGATGAAAAGGAAAATCTCATAAAAGCAGCGGATAACTTAATAAAAAATCAACTAGTTGATTTTCTTGGTTGGCTACCACATGAAGAAATACAAAAACTCCTGGCTGAAATTGATGTATTAGTTCTGCCTAGTGTAAGGGAGTGTGGTGGAGCAGTTATACTCGAAGCCATGGCAATGAAGAAACCTGTCATTGCAGTAAATTGGGGAGGTCCAGCGGATTACGTTACCAATTCAACCGGAATATTGCTCGAACCTAATAACAGAAATATTCTTCTATTAGAATTAATTGCTGCTATGGAAAAAATGGCGCAAAACGCCGCATACAGACAACAATGCGGAGAAGCTGCTTATCAGCGTGTTGAAGAAATATTTAGTTGGCAAGCGAAAATAAAACAAATTATAGATATTTATCAACAGGTGATACTGGATAAACATGCAAAATGAAAAAAAAACGCAGCAATATTCGCTTTTAGGTTTACCTTTTCATGCAGTATCCCTTGAACAAACTTCAAGAGAAATATTGGCTGCGATCAATAACCAAAGCAGTTGTTTTCTATCTACCCCCAACTTGAATTTCACGATCATGGCGCAGGACGATGCCGATTTTTATAATTCTGTGATTCAAAGTGATTTGGTGGTTGCCGATGGGATGCCTTTAATTTGGGTGGCGAAGTTACTCGGTTTGCCGATTTATGAGCGAGTTGCTGGTTCTGATTTGTTTGCTTTTTTATCGGAGCAGCCACGTGAAAAAAAAATACGTGTGTTTTTCTTCGGTGGTGAAACAGGGGTCGCAGAAAAGGCACATCATGTATTGAATCAAACCAGTCCTGGTATGGAAAGCTGTGGTTATTATGATCCTGGGTTTGTTTCGATCGATGAGATGAGTACTGATTCAGTTATTGAGCATATCAACGCTTGTGAACCCGATTTTATTCTTGTGGCGCTTGGTGCCCAAAAAGGTCAGCGCTGGATAATGCATAACCGAAACAAGTTAAATGCACCAGTTATTAGTCATTTAGGTGCCGTTATTAATTTTGTGGCGGGTAGTGTGCAACGTGCGCCTGCAAAATGGCAACGTTTCGGGCTTGAATGGGTATGGCGAATTAAGCAGGAACCGAAACTTTATAAACGTTATCTAGGTGATGGCTTACGATTTTTAAAGATGTTGATAACCCAAACACTCCCTCTAGTGTTTTATTCTAAAAAGTTACGTAATAAAACAGATACTAGTAATGGTCATGTTTTAGCTGATACATTACCGCCTCAGGAAAAATTCATAGTTTCTCTTAAGGGCAGTATTGCCTCAGAAAAGATGAATGATTTAGACAATGTTTTTCAGTTAGCACTATCAAGTGATAAAGATGTCATTGTTGAGGGTGCAGAATTGCAATTTTTAGCAATGGATACGATTGCCAGATTATTGACCTTCCAGGGACAACTTCAACAAAAGCAGAAAGTAATGTTATTAAAGGATTTTCCTGCCAAAATTATAACTTTGCTACGGATGAGTAGCGTTTTAAATCGATTCCAGTTAATCTGACTTAATTGCGTGTTTGCAGGATATTTGATGGGGGTCAAGGTTGTTAAATATTAAAATGACAGGGTTGTTTATCCTGGCGCTCACGCTTGCATTTATTGCATATTGGGCAGGTTTATCCGAAGCGGTTTCTCGATGGAGTAATCAAGAAGAATACAGCCATGGTTTTCTTATTCCATTGGTTACAATTTTTATCTTGTGGGAAAAACGTCATCTGATTAATGCGACCAAAGGGCCACCAATGTGGTCTGGTGTGATTGTCAGCTTTATTGCAGTCGTCATATTTATCATCGGTGAAATCAGCGCACTTTATTTGCTTATTCAATACTCTTTTGTGTTGATGTTGCTTGGCTTATCGATGATTTATGTAGGTCGGGCAACTAAATATACCCTTGCTCCGATCCTGTTATTATTGTTCGCCATTCCATTACCTTACGTAGTTGAAGTTGTTTTGACTGCCAAACTCCAATTATTTTCTTCATGGTTGGGTGTTCAGGTTATTCGATTATTCCAAATTCCGGTTTTCCTGGAAGGTAATATTATTGACTTGGGTGTTTACCAGCTTCAGGTAGTAGAAGCCTGTAGTGGTTTACGTTATTTGTTCCCATTAATGAGTCTTGGCTTTATCGCTGCATATTTTTACCAAGCGGCATTTTGGAAACGCGCTACAGTCTTTTTGATGACAATTCCCATTACAATCTTCATGAACAGCTTCCGCATAGGTGTTATTGGAGTTATGGTCGACAATTGGGGCATCTCGATGGCAGAGGGCTTTCTGCACGACTTCGAGGGGTGGATAATTTTCATGGCCTGTGCGGCTATGCTGTTTTTATTGGTCGTGTTGCTGGAAAAAATTGCTCCGAGCCGTAAATCGTTATCACAATTATTTGGAGTAGTAGATCATGCTTCAGCTAACAATATGTTTAGAGACTCTAACAAATCCTATTCATATGGCCCATTTGTTGTCTTCATCATTATTCTTTTGATCGCATTGATTTCAACCAAGTTTGTCGATAGTCGTGTCGAAGAAGCTCCTCCTCATGAAGATCTAATCAGTTTCCCACTGCAATTTCCTGATTGGATCGGCCAGCATGACAAGCTTGATGATAGGGTTGTCGATAAATTGGGTATGACAGATTATCTGTTTGCTAACTTTACCGGTATCGATCGCAATATTGTGAATGTGTATGTTGCGTATTACGAGTCCCAACGCAAAGGTGTATCCCCTCATTCGCCACGTGTTTGTATTCCAGGCGGAGGTTGGGAAATAGCTGAATTCAACAGAACAGAAGTTGATGGCCAGCCAATCAACCGAGTGATAATCAAAAATGGCGATCAGGAACAGTTAGTATATTACTGGTTCCAAGGTCGTGGCAGGCAGATTGCCAATGAATACACCAATAAATGGTATCTATTTAAAGATGCTTTATTGGAAAACAGAACAGATGGAGCCTTGGTTCGTTATGTGACACCAGTTTTGTCTGGAGAAAGCCATCAAAATGCTGATGCTAGAATTCAGTCGTTAATGCAGCATACGTCACCCGAATTAAACCGCTACATCGCAGATTAGTCAGGAATATGGATATGAAAAACTTTAAACGTACAGTATTGGCTGCAATTGTAGCTGGAATGATTTCGGGTTGTGGTTCAGCTGAGGATTCATCAGCACGCTTCATTGAAAGTGGTAAAGAATTGATGGAGCAGGGCGAGTTTGATAAAGCTCGGTTGGAATTCAGAAACGCCTTACAAATCAATCCATTAGAAGCTGAAGGTTATTATCAGCTGGCATTAATCGATGAAAAAGGTCAGAAATGGAAAGGCATGTACTCCAACCTAGTAACGGTTGAGTCTTTAAATCCGAACCATGTTCCAGCGATTATCAAACTTGGTCAGTTGCATGTGGTTTCTGGCCAGTTAGATGAAGCGATGAAAAAAGCTGAAAAAGCATTGTCTCTGGACCCTGAAAATACTGACGCTATTTTGTTGAAAGCGACTACGCTTATCAAGCAGGAAAATTTCGGTATGGCTGAGGCTGAAATTAGTCGAGTATTAGCGATTGATGCTCAGAACATGGAAGCTCTCACAGCAAGGGTTATGTTGTATAAAAACAGTGGCCAAACCAGAAGAGCGCTGACTGCAGCAGATGAAGCGTTAGCAATACATCCAGATGCCATGCCATTAAAAATGATCAAGCTCAGTGTTTATCAAGAGCTTAATGATTTCGCAGCAATGGAATCACTATACCGCGAATTATTACCAGAATATCCAAATGAGAGTTGGGTGGCCGTCTCGTTAGCTAAATTACTCAACGATTCGATGAATCGCTACGACGATTCCAAAAAAGTGCTTGAGGATTATGTTGCTAATAATCCAGATGATGCGGAAACCATCATGTTGTTGGTTGCCCTGATTAACAGTCGTGATCCTGATTTGGCGATGACAAAACTGGATGAATTTATCGCCGCTAAACCAAACAATCAGGAATTGCGTTTTGCCAAGATTGAAATGTTGAGTATTCAAGGCAAGCAAGATCTGATGATTTCTGAGTTGGAAGCGATTATTGCTTCTGAACCTACCAGTGAGATCGGTTTACGTGCCAGAGCGAGCATTGCTGGTATTAAAGCTCAAGATGGTGAATTTGAAGAAGCCGAAAAGATGGTAAATGATGTTTTGGCTATCTCTTCAGAACATGAACAGGCGTTATTATTAAAAGCCAAACTGCAACTGAGAAACGAACAGCTTGATCCCGCTATCAGTAATTTAAGGATTCTGATCCGAAATAACTCAGAACTTGATGAAGCAATGGTGCTATTAGCCCAGGCTTACGCATTAACTGGTTCCTCTGAACTCGCTGAAAATAGTTTCCGTCAGGCTTTATCGGTTAACCCGACAAATCCACAAGCGGCGTTATCTGTTGCCAGCGTATTAATGCGCAGCAATGATTTAGACCGTACAGAACAGGTTTTAGTCAGAGCATTGAGTGGTAATGCCGGCAATGAAAACCTATTGCAGGCGTTGGCTCAGATTCGGATTTTAAAACGTGACTGGGCTGGAACACAGCAAGCGCTAGATGGTTTAGCGGATAGCTCTGCATTAACTCATTTGTTGACAGCCCAAATGTATCAAGGTTTGAATGATAATACTTTAGCCCTTGCTGAATATGAGGCTGCACTAAAGATAGATCCAAATCTCACCAGAGCATTGCAGCAAATGATGGCGATTTATTATCAACAAGATCAGAAAGAAGAAATTGTCACCTTTCTTAATGATCACATTGCCCAACACCCTGAGTTGACTAATGGTTATCTGGTGCTGGCAGACTTCTATCGTACAGAAGGTAATTTGTCAGAAGCCATTGCGACCATTGATCGAGCGCTAGAGAATGATAATGAATGGACAGCGGGATACAGTTTGAAAGCTAATCTACATTATCTGAATAGTGAACCAGATGCGGCAATAGCTGCTTTCGAAGAAGGCCTGTCAAAAACTCCTGAAGATAATCAATTAGCCATGCAATTGGCATCTACTCATGAGACTAAAAAAGAGTATGAAAAAGCTCGTCAATTATACGAAGAAGTCATTGCTCGCGACCCTTCAATAGATGTGGCGGCAAACAACTTATCCAGCTTGCTGTCTGATCAGTTTGAATCGCCAGAGAATTTGCAACGGGCATTGGTTTTATCCAGCCGTTTTCGTGATTCAGAGCAGCCTTATTTTGCCGATACATTTGGTTGGGTGAACTATAAGCTTGGTAATTATGAAGATGCTAGACCAGCTTTAGAAAGAGCCGCATCAAGCAGTGATGCCATAGCATTATTCCATTATCATCTGGGACATTTATACGTCGCGTTAAAAATGCCTGCGGAAGCCCGCCAATCTTTTGAACGAGCACAGCAAAAGGCTAATGAAGAAAATGATGCTGAGCTGATTAATAAGATTAGTGAACAATTAAGCCAACTGTAATTGGCTTAATTGTTAGTTCAACCCTATTCAAATAGAGCCAGTCAAAGAAAAAGGTTTTGTTTTCAACCTATATGTTTTACTTTTCTTGTATTCTATATTAGGTAGGGCGATTCCAGTCGGCATTGAATGAAACTGTTACTGAAAATTGAGGTGACTAGTGCAATTCACTAGCTTAGTTTTAATTGTTAAAGTGACTTTCTTAAACAGTTGACAATAGAGTTTGAGAAGATAGCTAGCATCCCTGATGAGCAGGAATACAAAGCAGTTTCCGTAATGCTCTAATCAATATCTAATTAGCTAATTTAAGGAGTATCGCCTGTGGAAAAGGGGAATATTGTCTGGCATAAACATAAAGTCAGCAAAGCTGATCGTAGCCAGCAGAAAAAACAGCGCTCAGCCATTTTATGGTTCACTGGTTTAAGTGCTTCTGGAAAATCCACGATTGCTGGAGCAGTAGAGCAGGCGTTGGTCGAACTGGGTCATCATACCTATCTGCTTGATGGTGATAACGTCAGACATGGCTTGAATAAAGATTTAGGTTTTACTGATGAAGATAGGATAGAAAATATTCGCCGTATTGGTGAAATGGCCAAATTGTTTGCCGATGCCGGATTAATTGTGCTGACTGCTTTTATCTCACCATTTCGCTCAGACCGCCGTTTAGTTCGTGATTTGGTTGAAGCCGACGAATTTGTTGAAGTGTATATGGATACCCCACTCAGTGTATGTGAACAACGCGATCCAAAAGGGCTCTATCAGAAAGCCCGTCGCGGCGAAATTAAGAATTTCACCGGTATTGATTCAGAATACGAAGCTCCTGAAGCGGCTGAAGTAACACTAAATACGGCCGAATGTGACATCTCTGAATGTGTGGCGCAGGTCATAGAGTATTTACGTACCAATAATATTATTCACAGTTAGGCAAAACATGCGATTTATTGATGTATTTAATGGCGATGCCGATGGCATTTGTGCGCTGGTTCAATTGCGACTGGCTGAGCCAAAAGATTCTGAGTTAGTCACTGGGATTAAGCGGGATATCAATTTATTAAAACGTGTCCAAGCAACAAGTGGCGATAAGCTGACTGTGCTGGATATCTCAATGGAAAAAAACGTTACTGATTTGATTCGCTTACTTGATGCCGGGGCTGAAGTGTTTTATGCCGATCACCATCAACCTGGGGATATTCCACAACATGCCAGTTTGTCAGCACATATCGATATGGCTGCCACGACCTGTACTTCATTGATTATTGATAAGTATCTTGGAGGTCAATTTCATGAATGGGCTATCACCGCTGCCTATGGTGACAATCTAACGGAAGTGGCGGAACAACTTGCTGATGAAGCCGGTATGAATGCCGCGCAGCGAGCCGAGTTGAGCTCACTGGGAATTTACCTTAACTACAACGGTTATGGCGCTAATACAGATGATTTGTTATTTCATCCGGCTGAATTATTCAAACAGTGTGTCGCCTACGCTTCCCCATTTGATTTCATTCATGAAAACCGTCCAGCATTTGAAAAGCTCTCTACTGGCTATAATGATGATATGCGTTCTGGCTTAACTATTGAACCAAAATATCAGACAGATAATTTAGCTGTTATATGTTTACCTGATGAAAAGTGGGCACGTAGAGTAAGCGGTGTTTTAGGAAACGAATTGGCAAATCAATTTCCTGACCGAGCTCATGCAATTGTTTCAGTAAAAGATGCTGAGCACTATTTAGTCAGTCTGCGCGCACCGAATTCCAATCGAATTGGCGCTGATGAAGTAGCGGGACAATTTCCAACGGGAGGCGGTCGTAGAGCTGCTGCAGGAATTAATGCTCTACCTATCAATCAGCTTGAAAATTTGATTGAGGTGATGGAAAAACAATACTCCTAAAACGCTTATTGCTGTTCAGTTACTAAAAAGCCTTGCAGGACTTCATCCTGCAAGGCTTTTTTTGTGGTTTTCGTGTTAACCAATCATTCGTTTTAACACGGTATCTTTCTGGATAAAGTGGTGATACAAAGCACCTGCAATATGAGCTAGAACTAAAAAGAGCAGCAAAAATGCAAAAGGAGAGTGCCATTCACCGAAGGCAAGAGCCCAAGGGACTTCATCAGCAGGTTGAGCAATTAGTTCATAACCGAACACTTTTACTGGATAACCTTTACCGTGAATATAAAGTGCTCCTAGAAACGGCATGATGAGCATAGAGAAGTACATTAACCGATGGGCTATTTTGGCAATGACACCGTCCAATCCCGGATTCACTGGTCGCTGAGGTTTTTGTTTTAATGCCCATAGTAATCGTACAACAGCCAGAATGAGGATTACTGCACCGATAGAAACATGCCAGGGTCCGAATGTATCACCCAACCAATGTTCACCTTCATTAATACGATCGGCGAATTTAAAAAACTGTTGCAGCACTAATACTGCCATAACCCAATGAAAAAGCCGCGTAATAGAACCATAACGCTCGCTGTTGTCATTAACCATTTCACTCTCCTTTGTATGCCCTGAATATTCTTATATGAACGAGAACCTTATCTCGTATTTTCAGTATATAAACAGCAACTTTAAGTGTTTATTAAGAGAATGAGATTGAGGTGATCTTCCTGGTCGATTACCAGTTATTTAAACGTCACGAAAATGCGTATGAATTTGTTCAAGCCTGGCATAAACATGATCAATAAATGCTTGGGCAACACGAGAAGGGTATTTACCCATAGGATGAACCAGACACCAGGTACGACGGATCGGAAAATCTTGTATTGATAGGGTTTTCAATTTACCGGTTTGTAATTCAGCCAATACCGTTAATTTCGGCAACACAGCGACGCCAAGGCCTGCCATCACAGCATGTTTGATACCTTCATTTGAGCCAAATTCCATAACCGGATTGAGCTGTAGTCGATGTTGCTGACAATGTTGTTCGACAGCAAAGCGGGTTCCGGATCCGTTCTCTCGTATTAGCATCGGTTCAGCAAAAAACTGTTTTTCGGGAACCATTTCCAGACTATTTAAGGGGTGGTGAATGTTTACAACAGGAATTAATTCGTTATCCAAAAAAGGTAAGGTACTTAATGATCGCCCCTCCGGCACCATGGCCATTATCACCAGATCATCCAGATTCAGTTTTAATCGATCCAATGCCTGGGCCCGATTGACCACTTCAATCTGCACATTGACCGCTGGAAACTCTTCGAGAAAACTGCTCAATAAAAAGGGCACTACCGACTGAGCAGAAGTGACAACACTCAACTTTAAATCCCCCGAAAGTGCTTCACGCAATAAATTCAATTCGGTTTGTAACTCACTCATCTGCCCGAATAGCCTTTCGATAAAACTTGCCACTCGTTCACCGGCTTCAGTGCAATACAGTTGGCGGCCTATATATTCGAATAATGGTTGCTCAAGAGCATTTTCCAAATGACGCATTTGTGAGCTCACCGCAGGTTGCGTCAGCCCAAGGTGTTCCGCGGCTTTGCGGTAACCTTTATGTTGATAGACCGCCTGAAATACCTGCATTTGTCTAAAAGACAGCCGGGATAATAATTGTTGAAGGCTGAGTGCCATGATCTTGCACCTATTTGGGGATTGATAAGTTTTAACTTATCGATGAATTATATTTAATTGATTTTTGTTTATCAGTATTTTGTTTTACGCTTTGCTCACAAATTTGGCCGAGGCTGAGCTATGTTAAAAAAAATCCTGATCGCCAATCGTGGTGAGATTGCTGTACGAATTGTCCGTGCCTGCTCGGAAATGGGTATTCGTTCAGTGGCTATTTATACCGAACCGGATCGCTATGCCTTGCATGTTAAGCGAGCCGACGAATCTTATTCGTTAGGTGATAACCCTCTTGAAGGTTACCTAGACCCAGTTCGTCTGGTGAATTTGGCCGTTGAGACTGGCTGTGATGCCATTCATCCCGGCTATGGTTTCCTCTCTGAAAATGCCAAGTTCGCCCGTCTTTGCGAACAAAACGGCATTATCTTTATTGGCCCTAAAGCCTCTGTCATTGAAAAAATGGGCGATAAAACCGCTGCTCGCGATAGTATGCGAAAAGCTGGTGTTCCCATTACCCCTGGCTCAGACGGTAACCTCGAAAACATTGAAGAAGCATTAACGGTTGCTGAAGAAATTGGTTACCCCATCATGATCAAAGCCACTTCTGGTGGTGGCGGTCGAGGCATTCGCCGTTGCGATACGCCGGCTGAACTTAAACAACAATTTCCTCGGGTTATTTCCGAAGCTACTAAAGCCTTTGGTTCAGCTGAAGTGTTTATGGAAAAGTGTATTGTTAACCCACGGCATATCGAAGTGCAGGTGTTGGCTGACAGCCATGGCAATGTGGTGCATTTATACGAACGCGACTGTTCCATTCAACGACGTAACCAGAAGCTAATTGAAATTGCCCCCAGCCCACAACTCACTCCAGAACAACGCAACTATATCGGCGGACTAGCCGTAAAAGCCACAGAAGCAGTGGGCTATGAAAATGCCGGAACTGTTGAGTTTCTGCTGACCGGCAATCAGGTGTATTTCATGGAAATGAATACCCGAATTCAGGTTGAACACACCATTACCGAACAGATCACCGGTATTGATATCGTTCGCGAACAATTGCGCATCGCGGCAGGGGAAACCCTGCGATATCGTCAGGAAGACATTCATTATCGTGGCTTTGCTTTGCAGTTCCGGATTAATGCCGAAGATCCGAAA